>NZ_WBKL01000165.1:0-183435 GCF_015714705.1 Nostoc sp. NZL
GGGGAAGAGGCAGAGGTGCAGGGGGCAAGGGGGAGAATAATAAAATTACCTCTTTCCCCTCTGCTCCCTGCCCCCTGCACCTCTGCCTCTTCCCCATGCCAATTTAGCGAGAACTAGCCCCCAATATCAGATTGGAGTCCCAAGTATAGAAGCCAATTTGGTTAGGAACCCTAGAGAATCTGCCTGTCCGATAGCCTCTAGATAATTCATTTAGCACCTTATTTTTGATCTCTCTAATTTGCTGAGAATCTAGTTCTCCATAAATTCCGGCGATGACTTCAGCAACGCTGAAAACTTTACCTGGATTTTCTTCAAACAGAGAGGTGAGGGCATCAATTAAGAATTGACCCTCAAAGGCTTTGAGCATCGGTACTGTTTTTGTCTGGGGTACAAAAGGCTTCTTATTTTTGTTTTTGATGCTCCTAGAAGCACCATTGCGGTTACTTGGGGCTACCAAACTTAAATCCAGAGTATAACAACCTGGCTCATCAGGAATAGTTACCCAATAATTCCTTTCTCTGCCTTGGGTGAGGGAAGATTGAACCCTACCTTTAACTACTTTGAATAGATTGGAATCTAACTCTCCATAAAGCGATCGCACGATAAAATCGATATGACAGACAGTGCCTATCTGCTCTTGCAATAGCTGTTTTATGGCTTCCATGCGCGAGAGAGCGTGATTATACTGGGGTAGCATGGGAATTTCCGCCACCTTCGTTGAACTATCGTTGTTCTCTGGGGCGATCTTTGCATCTGGCGATGTAGTTAGAGGTTGACTCTCTTTTGTATCAACAGCAGCAGAAAAAGAATTATCTATCTCAACCTGATCTGAGTCTTTTCGTTCTGACTGTACAGACTCCACCAAGTTGATTTCGTCAATGTTATCAAGAGGTGATAAAAACCGCAGAGAGGCTTCTTGGGTAAGATTTGAGGTTTCATCAGCCGCCGCTAGTCTTGATATCTGCTTGTTGGTATCAGAAAAAGACCAGTTAGATAACAACGCTTCTACATGGTCGAGCTGCGATCGCGCCTGCACAAAGAGGCGTTCATACTCTTCTGTAAGACGAGCATAATAGTCTCGTAATTCCAACAGTGGTGAGAGAAAAGTGCCCGGAGGCGGTTCTAATTGTCCATTTTGATTCATAAGGCTTCAATCAATTTAAATCGATGTCACTTTTGTAAGACATTGCTCTGGGTTTTGCTTTGTGAGATGTTGGCTGGGATTTTTTAGGCGGTTGGGGAGGCCGACATCTCTCACAATATAAAGGTCGAGGGCCAAAAGTCTCGCGCTTTGTCAGATCGTTACACTCTTTACAGACAAACTGGAAAACACGAGTATGAATCTGTCTTTTGTGCGCCCTGACAGTATATTCCCTAACATCAATGAATTTACTTGCCATAATCAGGATTGTGAATTGCCGTCGTATCAATGTCCTATCAATATAGCTATTCAAGCAAATCAAACTGCATCAGTGTGTGTTTATGTAGAAGTTTTATTCAAATCAGTGAATTTAACGCCTAGCATAAAGCGCAGATGAGCAACTTCATAGTTAGCTATTAACTATTCTCTCAGCATATAATTTGGTGATGAGCAAACACTACTGCCAGTTCTTAGGCGCAGGCGATTTCATCGACCTCATCAAAGAAATTGGGGAATGGGGAAGTTCAGGATTATTCACTTCCACTGATTGTCAAATCAAGTTATTGCCAGTGTGTCTAATTATCCATCATAAAATTACTGCACTCCTAACCCCTCATCCTCATGGTAGAGGGGTAATGCTTAATAAAGCTATTCCTGTATAAAAAACAACCGCCTCCTATTTTTAGGAGGCGGTGTGCGATCGCTAATCAAAGTATGATTCCAGTAAGCTTTGCCGCTCTATTAGAAGTTTGTAGTCAGGACTGTAGTCCTTAATTTGAATCGCTAAAGCGCTCACTACAAACCCAGCAAACTTAACTTGACAGACTACTACTCTTGACTGGGAGCAGCAGGTTGCGATTGAGGTTTTTGGCGTAAACCGCGCAAAGATTCCCGCAACTTGTTCTGGCTAGCGTTATCTCTTCGCCGCCGCCGATTTGAGGTTGGTTGTGGCTTTTGTGATGAATTACTACCCGCTCGTTCAGTACGGATACGGCGTAGAGATTCTCTTGCACTTCCTTGAGAAGGAGTTGTCCTAGCTCCAGATGATGAGTTTGTAGTAGTACTTTCCCTTCTTTGAGGTTCCAGTCGCCGACTAAATCCAGATATTGCCGGTCTTGTGGCTCTAGCTTCATTAGATGAGGGTTGCAACTCTCTGCGTCTACGTTTTGGAGCTTCTTCTGTGGAGTTAGCAGCCCTTGTCTGCTGGGTTCTCTCTTCTGCTTGTCTTTGTCTTTTCCGTTCTTGAGCTTGGCGATATCGCCGTGAACCTTGTATGGCAAATTCAGTGGCTATAGATACCCCTTGTCTACCACCATCTGCGGGTTTTAATTTCCAGTCACGCGCTTGTCTCATGGTTTCTTCATCCAAGTCGCGGTTTCCACTGGAGCGAGCAATCCGCACATTGGTAACATTACCTTGTGCATCAGTATCTACAGCTACTTCTACTCTGCCTTCAACTCCTCGCCGTCTTGCTGCCTCTGGATACTTGGCATTACATTCGCGGCAGGCTGCACGACCATTACCATTACCTGAACTGTTAATTTTTGGAGGTGTTGGTGCTGTTGGCGCTGTTGCTACTGGCGGACGGTTTCCTACTTCATTGCCAGTTCCATTGCCAGAGCCGCTACCAATGCCACTGCCGATTCCAGTACCAGTTCCACTGCCAATGCCACCACCAGTGCCAGTGCCAGTTCCTCCACCAGTGCCAGTACCGCTGCTTGTACCTACAGCAATACCACTACCTGAGCCTAAACCAACGCCAGAGCCGCCACCTCCGCCACCGCCCTGAGGAGCAACAGTTGTCACAGGAACTAGTGGTTTGGGAGCAATTTGCGTATTTGTTGGTTGTGGGTTTTGAGTGGTTTGTTTTGGTTGTTCAACTGGCTGAATTTGAGTAGTTTGTTTTGGTTGTTGTTCAACTGGCTGAATTTTTGGTCTTTCAATAAATTCTTGTACTGGTTTTTGTACTGGCGGAGTTTCTATAGATTGTTTTTGAATAACTTCTGGTAATTTTTTGGGTTCTTCAGGAATTTTTTCAAGTGGTTTTTCCGGTTCCGCAGTTGGAGAATCCACGATCGCCACCTCTATTGGTTCTTCTTCTCCTGTGGGCACTCTCGTCAAATAATTACTTATGCCTGAGGACAGTACGCCGATATGCAGCGCCAGTGAACCTATTAGACTGTAAGTCAGAAAAGACTTGAGAGCCTCAACTTCTTTGGAACGTTGCTCGACAGTAATGCCGGAAAAGCTCATAGCTATTGCTACCTATTCTCACTAATTTAGCTATCTTAGAATGCAAGGTTACAAATATCAAGTAAAAAATTAAAATTAGTTGGGATAATGTTACGGAACCCTGCACTAGCAAAAATATCTTTCCAAACCACCAACATCATGGTTTTTGAACAAGATTAATTTTTGTTGCAATTGAATTAAATTAATTTATGTAAAACAAACGAACAAGTAAATAAAAATAATGAGCATTATATTTGAAAAATTTATCATTATATTTTATATTTTATTGAGAAAAAGTTTCAGCTTTTCTCTAGATTCTGGTAGTCTGATTTTGTATTGTGGATGATGTTATAGAGGCACTACATGGGAATTCAGAATTTGTTTGCAGCAGGCGGTGTGGTCATGTGGCCCCTGTTGGCGTTTTCGGTCTTGGGTGTTGCACTGATCATTGAGCGGATCAGGTTTTGGGTAAGAATCAATAAGCGTCAAAACCGAGTGGTGCGAGATGTTTTGAATCTCTACCGTCTCGATAATGTTGTCGGTGCAATGGATAAACTTCAGAAAAACGCAGATTTGCCGCTCGCCCGGATTTTTCTGGCGGCTTTAGAATTGGAGGAGCCAAATCCAGAGGAATTTCGTTTGGCGTTAGAAAGCGAATCGCAGGCTGAGATACCTGTGTTAAAACGTTTCCAAAACATTTTCGAGACAATCATTAGTCTGGCACCACTGTTGGGTCTTCTCGGCACAGTATTAGGATTGATAGCCTCTTTTGCCTCCTTAAATCTTGGTGACGTGGGAGGTAGTAAAACGGCAAGTGTTACGGCTGGGATTAGTGAAGCCCTAGTATCAACAGCATCGGGATTGATAGTTGCTATATTCATACTCTTGTTTGCCAATACTTTCCGGGGACTCTACCAACGGCAAATCGCCCTAATTCAGGAGTATGGGGGACAGCTAGAATTACTTTACCGCCGTCGCTATGAACGAGGAGAAAAAACGTATGCGTCTACAAGATGAGCCAGAACTTCCACTACAGATCAACATCGTGCCGATGATTGACGTGATATTTGCAATTTTGACATTTTTTATTATGTCAACTCTGTTTTTAACGCGTTCAGAAGGTTTACCAGTAAATTTACCGAAGGCAACTACGGCAAAACAACAGCAAGTTCCTACTAAAATTACGATTACGGTAGATGAAAAAGAACAGGTAAGTATAAACCGTAAACCAATTGCAGTTGATGATTTGACAGAGCAACTACGTGCTTTAGTTGGTTCTAACCCAGAAGTGTTAGTGATTATTAATGCTGATGAAAAAGTTGATTATGGTCGGGTAGTAGCCGTGATGGATCGGGTACGTCAAGTTGAAGGGGCAAAATTAGCGATCGCTACCCAAAAATAAAAAGTAGAGATATTGTACATCAGAAGTTCAGCGAGTCAGGAAAATGATATATTCTGACTCCTAACTCCTTCTTGTCTAATGATTATTACCAGCTACGCTTACGCATCTGCAATTCTTGAGATATAAGTTTAAATAATAATTCCTGGTGTGAATGAATAAAAAAGTGGTCACCGTCGAACTCATGTAATGAGAAAGCAGCGATTGTCTGCTCTCGCCATGCTTGCAGATCCTCATGACTAACTTCTTGGTCTTGCAAACCGCCAAAAACAGTAATAAGAGACTCCAGTGGCTGTTTTTGAGTGTAAATATAAGTTTCCAGAACGGCAAAATCTGCCCGCAAAATGGGGAGGAATATCTGCATTAGTTCCGGGTTTTCTAATACTGCTTTGGGTGTACCGTTAAGACTGTGTAGCTCGTTAAGCAAATCAGAGTCTGATAGGACGTGGAGGGGTGGTTTTGTGGACGGGATTTGCGGGGCGCGACGAGCAGAGATGAAGATGTGGAAGGGAGCAAGACTATACTTAGAACGAAGTAGATGTGTCAACTCGAAGCTAACTAATCCGCCCATACTGTGACCGAAGAAGGCGAATGGTTTGTCTAAGTATGGTAATAGAACTGGAGCGATCGCTTCAACAAGAGATTCTAATCGCGTCATGGGTGCTGACTGAATCTGTCTTCCCCGTCCTGGATATTCCACAGCACAGACTTCAACATTACTAGGTAGATTATTAGGCCATGTGCGAAAAATTGCCGCGCTACCACCAGCGTAGGGGAAGCAGAATAAACGCAAGTTGGCTTGAGGATTTGGTTGGGGAGAGATAACCCAGGAATTGAAGCTTGGTGTAGTTGTCATAATAGAGCTTAGAGTTGGATAATACAACTTTGCTTTAATTTTTAAGTATATTAACTGTTAATTTTATGACAGGAATGGAACCTTGGGCGATATCAGCCGTTAGTGGTGTCGCCGCTATGTTTGCCCAAATCGGTGGTCAGGTTTTAGGAGTACTGGGCAAAACTCTGGATGAAAAAACTAAGAAGTTAATTTTTGATGCATCAAATCAATATCAAAAGAACTACGAACAACGGCATGGCATTCTCAAAGTATTAGGAATGCGTGAACCTGTCAAGCTGGAATCGCTCTATACAGCAGTACAGTTTTTAGATGATGATACTATTCAGAGTTTTGAATCTATTGAGAATTTAGAAAATTTCTATCGTCAAGCTAAAGTCAGAAGGTTTCAATCTCAAGATAAGTGCAAACAAAAAGGAATAAAAGTTGCTAACGATAAGCAATATCTGATGGTACTTGGTGGGCCTGGTGCCGGAAAGTCTACATTTGTGCGGAAGATGGGACTAGAAGCGCTCAAAGGTAAAAGAGGAGGGTTTAAACACGCTTGCATTCCAGTTTTTATTGAATTGAAAAGGTTTGCATCTAGCAATATTAATATTGAAACGTTTATTTCTGAAGAGTTTCGTATTTGTGGCTTTCCATCACCTGATGAATTTGCAGCTAAAGCTTTAGAAAAAGGTAAGTTACTAATTTTGCTGGATGGTTTGGATGAAGTACCAACAAAAAACTTGACCGAGGCAATTAGCCAAATTCAAAATTTTGTCGACAAATATGACCAAAATCGTTTTATTGCCTCCTGTCGCACGGCGGCTTATCGCAGCGCTTTTCGTCGCTTTAGCGATGTATCAATGGCAGATTTTGACGATGCTCAAATTCAGCAATTTATTTATAACTGGTTTCATTCAGATGTAGATAAGCAGGAGAAGACAGGCGAGAAATGCTGGGAGTTACTGCAAAAACTAGAACATGAAGCTGCAAAAGAGTTGGCGCACACACCTTTATTGTTGACATTTCTGTGTTTAGTTTATGACCGTTCCCAAAGTTTTCCAAATAATCGTAGTGTTCTTTACCGGAAGGCACTGCGGATATTGCTAGAAGAGTGGGCATCAGAAAAGCGAATTCTCAGAGAAGAGATTTATCAAGGACTGCATACAGAATTAGAAGAGATATTACTATCAGAGATTGCTTATACAGGTTTTGAGTCTGACAGACTGTTCTTTTCTGGGCGTGATATTGTTCAGCAAATCAAAACATTCTTAGCGAGTAATCTGAATGCACCCCAGCATTTAAATGGGGAATCAGTGCTGAATGCGATTGCTGTTCAACAAGGAATTTTAGTAGAACGAGCCGAGGATGTCTTTTCTTTCTCTCATCTAACGCTACAGGAATATTTAACAGCACAATATATTGATGACCATCGCCAAATTGAGAAGTTAATTACTGAACACATAACAGATAAACGCTGGAAAGAGGTGTTTTTGTTAGTAGCCGGGTTAATGCGTAGTGGTGCAGATGATTTGCTGCTGCTGATGGAAAAGGAAGCGCAAAAATATATTATTAATACCCCGAAGTTACAAGCTTTATTAAACTGGGCTGAACAGGTAACAGTTGGATCAGCAAGGGATTTTAAACCTGTGGGTAAACGTGCAGTTGCGATCGCCAACTCCTACGTCAACTCCAACTCCAACTCCAATTCCAATTCCAATTCCAATACTACTAACGCTATCGCCATCACCATCGCCAATTCCTACGTTAAGTCCAACGCCAATGCCAACGCCCTCGCCAACGCCATCGCCAACATTAACAGCAACGTCAACGTCAACGCTTACGCCAACACCAAAGCCGTCGCCATCGTCATCACGATCGCCATTGCCAAAGCTATCGACCACTCTCGTGAACTGGAAAAATTAAAAATCTTCGATAAAATCAACTTGACTGTGCTGATTGCTCGACTAGAAGCACTCAAAGTTCAGGTTCCTGATGATCGACAGCAACCAGAAATACTTCAAGCATTTGCTAAGTGCTTCCAAGAAACCTTACTTAATGCTTTCTATCTCACCCCAGAAATGGTCAATTTATCTAAGGAAGAAGCAGATGCACTCAACAATTATCTCTACGCCAATCACCTCATTATCCAGTGCAAACAAGCAGCAGTGCGGGTGTCACCCCAAACCTGGGAAATGATTGAGGCGCGGATGTTGTTGGTTCCAGGTGATTAAGTAACAATAGAAAAATGAAAAGATAGCCAGATAAACACTCCATGAGTTCATTACAACAGGCTAAGGATACAAAAACTCGAACCTTTACAGCAATCTTGCATTGGGAAGAGGATGTTTATGTAGCTGAATGTCCAGAGGTAGGAACCGCCAGCCAAGGAGAGACGATAGAAGAAGCTATTGCTTACTTGCAGCAAGCAACAGAAATGTATTTAGAAGAATTCCCGCTTGCTGAAATAGCACCTCGTCGGTTGTTAACCACATTTGAGGTAACCAGTGCCTAAGCTACCAAGAGTTCGAGCCATTAGTGTTTTGGAACACTTAGGCTTTATTCAGGTACGCCAAAGTGGCAGTCATGTGATTTTGAAGAAACAACTTGTGGAAGAAGGTGAAGAACAGAAAATAATTGAAGTGGGTTGTGTTAACTTTATGCAGGTCGATGCAATAGAGTTGCAGGTCGATGCAATAGAATTGCAGGTTGATGCAATTCTATTGCAACGCAATACAATCTAATTGTCAGCCGATGCAATAGAGTTGCAGGAGATTGCGTTTAGATAGTACCGTGATGTAAATACTAAACCGCAAAACGCTTTAGACAAAAGCCGCTCAACAGTTAACAGTATAAGCAAAGCTGATTATCTTGATAACTGTCGAGAAAGGGCTAGAGGTTAAATTTTTTAGCATACTTCACACAATTGAGAATCGCTGTATATCTCATGTTCTCTGTTGAGAAACACCTGAGACAATACCTGATAAGCTTCAGTCCAAGCTGCCATAACTTCTTCTGTAGCTGCTTCCCCTAAAACATCTTTCATCGCTTGCAGTAAACTTTCTCCAACAATAGGATATTGCTCTGGTGTAACATGAGTCTGCACATGACGATGGGCAATCTTTTCCACCATCGATTTTAAAGCAGGTAGATTATCAATCTGGGCAGCATAGCCATAAACTGCTGTAGCCAACCTCGCAGGCTGAGAACCATTTGCTTGAGCAGACATATCAAATTGCTCTCTGATTTCTGGATGATTTTGAAACATAATTTCATACATCCGAGTTGTAATTAGCTGGCCGTTCTTTTTTAAGGCAGGTGCTGTAGATTTAACGATATCTATTGTTTGTTGGCTAATCATAGTATCTTGAACCACTTTGAATATTGATTAACTTCAATTTAGTGGTTATTCCTAGCAGTTACTATGAGCTAGCTCAGTTAACGAGTAATATCATGTCAAAGCCTCTATACATCTACAGCCAGAGGCATTATTAAAAAATTGCAACAAAGAGAAAAATGTAAGAATGCAACTATGTACATCGATAATTTATCAAGCAAAACTTAGATATGCATACTATCGAGAAAAAGTCGACTACAAAAGCTTGGGCAGGTGCGATCGCAGAACCGGCAAAAGAATTCTTCCCTACCCAACTGCCAATTATCTCTGGCAAAATTCCAGATGGCTTGCGTGGCACACTTTACCGCAATGGCCCCGCACGGCTAGAACGCGGTGGCATTCACATGGGACACTGGTTTGATGGAGATGGGGCAATTCTGGCTGTAAATTTTAACGATGCAGGTGCAACCGGGGTTTATCGCTACGTGCAAACCTCTGGCTATCAAGAAGAAGCCGCAGCAGGTAAACTACTCTACGGCAATTATGGTATGACTGCACCAGGGCCAATTTGGAATCAATGGCAAAAGCCGATCAAGAATGCTGCTAACACCTCGGTGCTAGCACTTCCAGATAAACTTTTGGCACTCTGGGAAGGTGGTAAACCCTACGCCCTCGATTTACAAACTTTAGAAACTTGGGGCGAAGATGATTTAGGGGGGTTAACTAAAGGATTAAACTATTCCGCACATTATAAGCGTGATGAGCAAACAGGGGAGATTTTTAACTTTGGCATCAGTGCTGGACTAAATGCGACCTTAAATATTTACAAAAGCGATTCGACTGGCCGGATTATCCAACAAGCCGCATACCAGCTAGAAGGTGTACCATTGGTGCATGATTTTGTTTTAGCAGGACAGTATATTGTATTTTTCATTCCGCCAGTGCGGTTGAATATCTTACCCCTGCTAATAGGGACAAACAACTATAGTGATTCGCTAGAGTGGCAACCTAGATTAGGAACTCAGATTTTAGTTATTGATCGAGAAACCCTATCTGTGGTGAGTCGTGGAGAAACTGAACCTTGGTTCCAATGGCATTTTGGTAATGGTTATGTAGATGCTAGCGGCTCAGTGGTTGTGGATATCGCCCGTTATGAAGATTTTCAAACTAACCAATATCTCAAGGAAGTAGCTACAGGTGAGACTCATACCCCAGCGAAAAGTACACTAACGCGAGTTCATCTGCATCCCCAAACTGGCAAAGTTACGTCAATTCAGCAACTCTTCAACGGACACTGCGAATTTCCGAATGTACCACAGCAAAACGTGGGGCAAGCTTCCCGGTACACATATATGTCAAAATCCCTTTCAGGAACAGATATTAGCCAAGAAATAGTAAATGCGATCGCTCGTTTTGATCACAAGACCGAAACCCTCACCGAAGCGAACTTAGGAGAAAATCGTTATCCTTCAGAACCCATCTACGCCCAAGACAACCAAAACTCTGAACAAGGTTGGGTACTAACTGTTGTCTACTATGGTAATTCTCATAGTAGTGAAGTTTGGGTATTTGATAGCGATCGCCTGGATGCCGAACCCGTCTGCAAACTAGGATTACCCAGCGTCATCCCCCACAGTTTTCACGGTACTTGGAACCCAGCCTAATAATCTCTTAGCGTTCCTCTGCCTTAAGAAACAACGCTACAGTAAAAACGAATCACATTGATCAGACATAATTAATGGTATCTGGTCAATGCAAAATCAAAAATCCTGCCCTATGCAATTACAAGAAAAACGCCACTATTCTCCCACAGAATACCTAGAGCTAGAAGTCATTTCCGAGTATCGTCATGAATATATAGATGGTCAAATTATACCCATGACAGGTGGAACACCAAATCACAACCAAATAGCTGGTAATTTTTATGCAGCCCTCAATTTTGCTTTCAGGCGACAACCTTATCGAGTATTCGTCGCCGATCAACGTCTATGGATTCCCAAAAAGCGAATTCATACATATCCTGATGTAATGGTTGTTGCAGGTTCATTAGAATTTTCTGAGGGATGTAAAGATACAATTACTAATCCCTTAGTTATTTGTGAAGTGCTATCCAAATCTACCAGAAGCTATGACATAGATGAAAAATTTGCGGCTTATCGCACCATCCCCAGTTTTCAAGAATATGTTTTGATTGATCAGTACAAAAATCATGTGGAACAGTATTCTAAAACTGATGAAAAGAAATGGATTTTCTCAGAGTATGAAGAAGAGAATAGTATTCTAATATTATCCTCTATTCAATTTCAAATCTCTCTGTTAGATATTTATGATAAAGTTGACTTTGAGGCTCAAGAATAACCTCATTCTAATTGGTTAACTAAGCAACAACGTAAATATGAGCATTTATCATTGATGAGTCCATTTTTATGTATATAAAGTTGCAAAAAACTGCATTGTAATTTATATAATATCTGCCACAATTCCCATAACAATACCAGGACTGAAGTCCTGACTACGAACATTTTTACTCAGGTTGATTAACCCCACATGATATTACAGTGATTTACAGATGAATTGACTACGGCTGAGACAGAGAGTAGAGAGGAGACACTGCGTTACGCAGGTTAGAATAAAAATAAACCTTATATACATTACGCTGATTAAGCAGAATTGCCCATGACCACTTCTAAACGCCACTACCACATCACTACTTTCGGTTGTCAGATGAATAAAGCTGACTCAGAGCGCATGGCTGGCGTTTTGGAAGACATGGGCTTTGAATGGTCAGAAGATCCGAATAATGCAGATGTGATTCTCTACAATACCTGCACAATTCGGGATAATGCCGAGCAAAAGGTATATTCTTACCTTGGCAGACAAGCGAAGCGCAAGCATGAGCAGCCCGATTTAACGCTCATTGTTGCTGGTTGTGTTGCCCAGCAAGAAGGTGAAGCACTATTGCGGCGAGTCCCAGAATTAGACTTGGTAATGGGGCCACAACATGCCAACCGCCTCAAAGATTTGCTGGAGTCAGTCTTCGAGGGTAACCAAGTTGTTGCAACCGAGTCTGTTCATATTATTGAAGATATCACCCAACCGCGACGGGATAGTAAGGTAACAGCTTGGGTAAATGTAATTTACGGCTGTAACGAACGCTGTACCTATTGCGTGGTTCCTAATGTGCGTGGTGTTGAACAATCTCGCACTCCGTCAGCTATCCGGGCTGAAATGGAAGAATTAGGACGGCAAGGTTACAAGGAAATTACTCTACTCGGTCAAAATATTGATGCTTACGGCAGAGATTTGCCTGGAGCGACAGCAGAAGGTCGACATCTGCACAACTTCACAGATTTACTTTATTACGTCCATGATGTGCCGGGGATTGAAAGGCTAAGATTTGCTACTAGCCACCCGCGTTATTTTACAGAGAGATTAATTAAGGCTTGTGCTGAGTTGCCCAAAGTCTGCAAACACTTCCATATTCCCTTTCAATCTGGGGATAATGAACTTTTAAAGGCGATGGCGCGGGGTTATACCCATGAAAAATATCGCCGCATCATCGATACCATTCGGCGGTATATGCCAGATGCTTCCATTAGTGCCGATGCGATTGTCGGTTTTCCTGGGGAGACAGAAGCACAGTTTGAAAATACCCTGAAACTGGTGGAAGATATTGGCTTTGACATGTTGAATACAGCAGCCTATTCACCGCGTCCAGGGACACCAGCCGCGCTGTGGGACAATCAGCTAAGTGAAGAAATTAAAAGCGATCGCCTGCAACGGCTCAATCATCTAGGAAACTTGAAAGTAGCCGAGCGATCGCAACGTTACTTCGGACGCATCGAAGAAGTTTTAGTAGAAGACCAAAATCCTAAAGATCAAACCCAGGTGATGGGACGCACTGGCGGTAATCGTTTGACATTCTTCAGTGGCGACATCAAAGAATTGAAAGGGCAGCTAGTAAAGGTAAAAATTACCGAAGTTCGCCCTTTTAGCTTGACGGGTGAACCAGTTGAAGTCAAACAAGCTTTGTCTGTCTAATACTTACTTTCGTAATCTCTTTACCAGGCTTTGTACCGTAGATTCTGGTTGCTGACGTGGCACAGGCTTCTGCTGTCCAAAGCCATCAAACAATTCGTCCAGCTTGACTGTTAAACCCAAATACGGCCCACCTGCGGAACGTGTCCCGGAAAAATCTCGGTCATCAACTTTACCAAAAGCATATCCAGCCGAAAGGCGCAGATTAGGAGTGAGATAGTAACCTGTTTCTACAACAAAGCCTGTCTCACTGTAATTAGATTGACCAATCCAGCGAGCCTCACCAACTAAATCCCAGCTATATCCCAAACGATAAGTAGCTCGCAATTGTCCCAGATTAACCATACTTGTACCAACTAAATCGTTAGCTAAATAAGAAGTACTGTTACGCAAAGCATACTTACCGTAGAATTCCCATTGCCAGTTAGGGGCGTAAATAGCTTCTAAAGCAAAAGTATGGTCTTGGGAACCCGTACCACTGCCTAACAGAATGGTCTCAGGGATAATCGCCGGATTTTGGCGATATTCATAACGCAACAAAGCATTAAATTTATCGCTATTGGGGTCGCGGTAAGCTAAACCCAGCTTCAGGTTAGCGGTATCTCCCAATCCTGAAAGTTTTTGATTGGAAAAGTTTGCTTGTTGATAGCGTACCAAAGCTGTGAGAGCCGGCGAAATTTTACCTGCCGCCCCTGCGGTAATTACTGTATTACTACCACTAGAAGAGGAGCGATGTTCGTACCGAGCACTGGCTTGAAACTGTGGATTATCAGAGTATTCCAGCCCAACACTGTAACTATCACCACCATCAAAACCGATCGCAGATGCTGCTTGACCAAAGGCGTAGGGTTGGGCATATTGTTGACCCGCCGCAGTTCGTCCGAAGAAGTTGCCAAATACGTGTTCGTAAGCCAAGTTCAGCCGCAATCCTGAAGCAATAGTCCAACGGTTATTTAGACCAATTGCGCCTTGGGTAGTAAGTTCATTAGCACCACCCAGAATTGAGTAACGACCAGTCAAGGTGGTATCAGTACCGAGTTTGTGTTCACCATTAACACTTAAGCTGGTGATGGAATTACCCGAAAATTGACCGCCAGTGTAAAACTGTTGGGCCAGACTGACGCTGACACCAGGAATTACTGCCCAATTCAAACCTAAGATGGTACGGTCTGGGTAAACAGTATCTTTTTGGGAAGATAAACTCAGTTCATTTTGGGCTTGGAAAGTCAAATTTTTAGCAATGGGAACTGTGAAACGCGAACGCAATTGATTAGAATTACTACTCAGGGCGTTAGTAGAGATGCGGTCTTCCCGATGGCGATGAATCCAATCCACATCAAAGGTAGCGCTACCTAAGCGTTGTTGAATCCCAGCAGTAATCGTTGTCAGCGAATTATCAACTTTGCTCCCAGGTATAGACTCATAACGGGGTGCAAATAGTTCTTCAAAGGTGTCTAGTGGTTGGGGAGCAATCCCAAAATTGTCTTCGTGGTCGTATTGCGCCCTAACATTGGTACTTGAGGTGAGTTTAGCTGTAACCTGTGCTCCATAACGGGTTTGTCCTGGGACAAAGCTAATAGTGGCATTATTAGCGAAGCCTGTATCAGCAAAGCGATAATAGGCACGACCTTGAATACCATTGGCAATTTCTCCCTCAGCTTCCAAGCGATATGCATCACCACTGACCTTTCCCACAACATCAGAATCATTAGTGGAATGGGCATATTCTGCGATTAACTTCCCCTTGTCACCCAAAGCTATCAGCGCATCTGCGCCGTAGAGTTGAAAGTCACGCACTCCATGATTTTCTTGAACGTAAGTTGCTCCTATCCAACTTTCCTGGTTAAGTTTGCGAGAAAGATTATATTGCAAACGACCAGCATAGATATTGCCATCAGAGTCTGTGCTGTCATATTGATAGCTAACAATAATCCGACGTACTAACACTTGTCCAGTTTTGTCAATATCGGTACGAAGAATCGGTTCGCGAAATATTAATGTACCGCGATCGTAGTCGATTTCGTAGTCTGGGCCTCGGTTAAGCTGTTTGCGTTCTAGTACAGTTCCAGGACGATTGAGTTCTTCTAACTCGATAAAGACATTTTCACTACCTGGTTGTAATATTCTGCGAGAGAGAAAGTAATAACCACTAGTACCATCGGGAGCAATGGTATCCCGTTGAAACCCCTCTAAGTTGTTGCCATAAAAACCTGTAATTTGTAGGTTTCCTAAGTTGTAATTAGCTTTAAAACCGTGGAGTTGACGGGTGATAGAAGTAAATTGCTGCGATCGCCGCGTAAATTCTTCTGTGTTGTAGTCACCCCACATTGCATAATCAGGATCAGATCCGGGGATACGACTTGAACGCTCAAAACGTAGAAAGAAACTGTCAATGGAAGGAGCGACCACATCAACTTTGGAACTATCGCCGTAGACAGGATAGTTTTGCTCACTGAATTGGTAAGTTCTAAACAGGCGATTATCGCAGTTGCAATCTTCATTGAGGCTGCGAGAACTGTTATATGCACCTGTAAACAACCATTCTCCGATCGCACCAGTGGCAAATATTGCTGAATGAAAATCTAATTGCGTTCCGTTGTCTTTGTCAGGAGGGAGGAAATCTCGGAAACTGCCGTAATAATTTGTACCTCTAGCGCCCAAACGCAAATCTATGACCCCTGTCACCAAACTCGGACGCAGTGCTGTTTCAAATTGCAGTTGAGTAAAGGCTTCTAAATCATTAGCGATCGCCCGAATTGTGACAGTTTGCGCTTTTAGATGCGATCGCAAAATCGCTGTAAATTGCCCCCCTGTCGCCTCCACTTGAAATCCGGGTTCATCGGGTTTGAAGTCTTTCCCGACCAACTCCCCAGCAGTGGGTATCAAAGTAACAACAGCATCACGATTAGAGCGATTGCCACTTGCATCAATGAGTTGACCCCGGATTGTAGCTGTAGAACGTCCATCTGCTGGGATACGGGATTCAACTGTTTCTAAAGTTAGTTGCTGCGGCGCTCCCCGAACTGCGACTTGCACCGTTACAACGGGTTCTGTTCCTCCAACTACTTGTGCAGTGATGGTGTTATTACCTTCTTTTAACGAGACACCATACCATGTCTGCGTTACCAAGTTGGTGGTGGCATCAGTTTCCGTCCGTCCCACTAAGGAAGGGTCTACCAACGCGCCATTTACCCGCAATTCTACTTGACTACCAGACGGAAACTGCACAATCACCGTGGTAGCTTGTACATCTACAACACTGTCAGCCGTCGGAGTCAGGATTTTGATTGCTGTAGAGATGGGAGTGGCAGACGCGGGAAGATTTTCATTTACCCCTTGTTCCCTTGTCTCCTTGTCCACTCCTGCTATTTTGCGTAAGCCTCTAGGTAAATCAACAGAAGTTGCTGGTTGAAATGCTTGTATTTCCGTTGGAGAAGCTTGAAACTGTGTCTCTGTGTCTTCGCTTCTGTCATTCTTGATTCCTGCTATTTTGCGTAAGCCTCTAGGCAAATCAATAAAAGTTGCTGGTTGAAATGCTTGTATTTCCGTTTCACTTGGCTGGACATCTGGCCTTGAAATATCAGTAGTTGGTGTCTGATCGGCTTGATCTTCGACCTGATTTTTCACGTCATCTGCAACAACCAAAGCGAAACCTAACCCCCCATCCCCCTTCCCTTGCATGGAAAGAGAAGAATTCAAAGCCTCTCCCCTTTTAGGGGAGAGGTTTTCCACACCCTTGTCTCGTTGCGAAGCAGAATCAGTGAAAACCTCCTTTTCACTGGTGATTTCTGCTTTGACGATCGCAGGATACAAAACGAGGCTGAGAGCTATTATCGGCATCGCCCCCATCAATCTCAGGTTTAATGTAGTTGCACAGTGCAGTCTGGGTTTCATTTCTTGACTGGCTCCTGAAATGTGGGGGTGACACCGAAATTCATGCGTACCAAGCCACCAGGCTCTAAATGCACCAAGCGAGATTGGCTATTCCGTTCGCGGAATTTTTGGTTGGGAGCTAGGGCGTAACCGGTTACACTGCTGAGGTCTAGTACACCAGTGTGGTATCCAGGTAAGGCATTGGCTAAGGAGAACAAACCGTTAGGATCTGTAGTGATGCGGTTCCCGTCCTCTAGAAAAATCACGGCATTGGGGACTCCAGGCTCACCACGCTGTTGTTCACCGTCAAAGTTTTTATCAACAAACACCCGACCGATAATCGTCCCACAGTCAGAAACGATTCCTGGACGAATTTTCAATTGGTGCGTTGCAGGCCCATCTTTGGTACTAAAACGGTTATCAGCTCTTTGGGCATTAACGATCGCACTGTTACGACCATTACCACGCAGCGAATCGGCTGTTAGTTGAGCAGCGTAGGCAATATTCAGGACTTTCTCTGTGGGAATCGTTACGTCTGTGCGGAATGTCACTGTGTTACCATTCCGTTCTGAGGTGATAGTGACTGCTTGACCATCCAATTCTCCCCGCACAGATTTAGGCAAGAAATTGAATCCTAAAGGTAGGTTGTCGGTGACAAATATATTATTCAAACCAGCATCAGCGAGATTTTTTATCGACAGGCGGTAGATTACCGTATCTCCAGGTTCAGCAGCAGCGCGATCGCCTGTTTTGATAATCTGCAACTGATTGGCTTGACACAAATTTGTGGTGAATTCAAAAGCTAATAAATCCAGTCCTACAACTTCTGCATTGGGAACTAAAACAACTGTTTGCTCTACCCTAGTTTCGCCTGTGAGACTGATTGGTTGACCATCTAAAGAAGTAGCGACATATCGCACGACACCATTACCTTGTGTGCCACTGCTACCAAGGATTTCAATTTTGACGCGTCGTTGTTTATAGATAGAAGTCGGTGGTGGATTAACTACAAAAATGTAGGTTCTACCTGGATCAGTTTGACCCTTATTCGGATCGAGTAAAAAATTGTAGACACCCGCAGGGTTATTCGTAACAAAGTAAGGGTTACTATTCTCAGTATTTGGTGATTTACCGCCAGGAACGTTGTTATTAGGAATATCTGGTAACTCTGTTCGAGTCAAAGCAACCAAGCTACCCAATTCTGTCCCAGTTGGATCACTGGAGTTAGGTTCGTATACCCCAACTGAAAAACCTGTATAGTCAGGTAAAATTGTGCCAGCGCAACCTAGAATTCTTCCTAATGGGTCAACTAATGGGCTAGGACTAATATTGATCTGACTAGAACTTCCTTGATATTTATAATTACTAGCAGAGTCTGTATAAGTATAAGTAGCTTGATTTATTAGTGGCAAAGACGCAGCCAGATTGTTAGTCTGTTGTGCGATCGCTGGTATAGGTATAGTACTATGCAAAAAACTTCCCAGAAGAACAGTAGCTGTTAACCGTCGCCACCAGCTACTGCTAGAAGTAATTTGCTTTTGGTTTTGAGGACAGCTCACTGAACATATCTCCTCTGGGATGCCAAGCTTCTTGTTAAGAAAAACACTTATTTATTTGTAGAAATTCAAAATTATTAAAAGTCCACCGCTACATCAATCCGATTTGATTTCTTAAATGTTGCGTGAGGGTTGTCCTTAGTAGAAAAGGTAAAGAACGACCCCAATTTCAATCAGCGTACTTGGGTTTGATAAGTCGCCTTGACCGTCGCCTTTGCTGGAACTGACGGAACCTGTAAACGGATGTGGGTGTAAGCAATGGCCGGTGCTGGTTTAGTTTCCACTTTGCCGTCAGGAAGAGTAACTTTAACAGTGGGATTTTCTCCAAAGCTGCGCCCACCATCAATGCTGTAAGTAATTTTTCCATTATTAGTCACATTTGCAGATTTCAGTGCATATACCATTCCTTTGGGAATAGGTTGATTAAGAGTCAAATTCTTCACTAGGCGATCGCTCTTATTTTCGCCACTCAAGGTATATCGCAATACATCTCCTGGTCGCACCACAGCTTGACCTTTCAAAGGTTCCCATTTCTGGCTTTGCTTACCCAGCTGATCTTGAGCTACCACTTGCTTTTCGGCTTCTAAACGCAATTGAATTTGCCCTTGATTTTTGATATTCTGAGCAACAGCACTTCCTGAATGCCATACATTTGCAATTCCCGGAATTTGACTGAGAAATGGAACTGTAGCAATCAGTGCGATCGCTCCTAAACCTGAAAGAGAAACACGCCTCATATAGATAACCTCAAAAAACTTCTAGAATGTTGATTATTGACTTATCTTTCCCTGCTTATACTTAAAAAGAGTCACTCCCCTCTTTGCTTGCAAAGAGAGGTTGGGGGTGAGATCCAACGAATTAGTTCACCTTGCGTTGGAAGGTAAATGTTCTTTGAATACCCGGTGCGATCGTGCCAGTTACAGTATCCACATACTTAGTAATATCCGTGTTTACCGTAGTTCCTGTTTGGTCGATGCTAGAGCTATTAGCTGGATTACCACTGAAGAATTGAATGGTTGCAGCCCCAGAATCCTTAGCTGAACCAACAATATTGCTAGTATCAATTTGAGTGTTATTATCGTTATCTAGCGCCCAATTGTTGGGGCTTTGCGTACCATCTTCAATAATCACAACTTTGTCAGCATTCAAAATCACATTCCCGGTTCCAGATTGAGGCTCGGAAATATTTGTGTACTGAATTTGGTACTCAATAATGTTTCCTGGTGCAGGCTTCTTCGGATCGGTACTTAATGTGCCATCATTCCCTTGGACTACAGGCCCAGTTCCTTGTAAGACTCGCGACATTTTCAGCAGTTTCAGGAAGCCAGTATATACGCGATCGATAGTGATGTTAAAAGAATCAAAGGTATTATCGTTTCCAGTATCCTTGATTCCATCAGCGTTGCTATCGGTCGTGTAGTTATCAATAGAAGCAGTTATGGGTACTGGGAAGCCTTTGCTAATATCAGTAGATAACTGCGTACCTGGAGGTAAATCAACTTCTACGCCATAGTTGATACTTGCACCAGGAGCAAAGTTGGGGATTGTAATTGCTGCACCAGCGATTGTAAACGCTCCATTATTGTAGGTATAAACAGCAGACTGACTACCATAGGTAATAGTCACCTTCGTATTATTCGGTAAATCTCCTATAATTGTTGGTGGCGTTGGCTCTATCTTCAAAACGCCTGGGTCAGTACCACTATTCTTAACTGTGTTGGTGAAGCCGACTGACTGAGGATCAAGTGTAGTACCAAGTGCCGTACCAGCAGGAACGAGAGAAGATTTGTTCGTGAAGTCATCATTAGTCAGACCCGATGGGCCAGTAGCATCCGGCGCATTTTGCGGCCCGTTGAGTATCGCAGAAGCAACAGGTGCTTGCACTGTGAAGACATTCGCCTCACCCCCTGGTGTACCATCACCAGTGTTGTTGTTACCCGTGTCAGTCCCAGTTTCTGGAGCTGTTGGAGTAATAATATAGCCATCATCAACGTTGCCAGCCAATAGAGTATCGGGAACACCATCACCATTGGTATCTGTACCCCCAGGAGGTGTCATATTCCCTGGTGGACCCTCGTAGTTGCTGGGATTTTGGTCGCCGGATTCGTCGTATACTGGGAAATTGCTGCTGGATGTTTGACCAAATAATTGGGCAATGTTAGCAACAGTTAAGGGTGAAGTTGCAGTTGATTCAACGGCTAGCTGAATCGAGAAGCCATTCACCGTTGTACCAGGAGCGATGGAAGTAATAGTTGCTGGATTATTGATAAAACCAACGCGGGTGACTGAGGCCAAGGGTGGTGCTGTCGTAGTCCAACTAGCTGTATTAGCATTAGTTCCAATTGGAGTGGTGGTATAGACAGTTTGCCAACCAGGAGGCGCAGTTGGTGCTATTGCCAAATCTGTACCGGCAGGAATCGCATCAGAAACCAAGATATAAGTACCAGCAGCACCATTAACATTGATGCTTGTACCCGTCAAAGCTGCTGGTATAATTCCCTGTCCTGTGGGATCGTTGGACTCAACTCGCAAACTCAAATCGTAGGTCAGCTTATCATCTGTAATCGCCGTTGTGCCAGCATTGTTATAGCCACTGCGAATCTTGAGAATAGTGCCTAAAGCGTAGGTCTTCAGCGTTAAACCAACCTTAATTTGCTCAGTAGCGCTAGCTTCCCGTGTACCATTAACTGGTGCCCCAGGTACTTCACCAGTAATACCAATATCGGGATTATCTACAGTGAACACGTCACCACCATCAGGACTCCGCAGTTGGTTTTGAGCATCACCAGGGGTATTGCCAAGGGTAACGGTAATGATGTCGTTGGTTTGAGCACCAGATTGTACAGTAACTGGCACACGTACCAGTACAGTACCACCAACTGGAACTGAGGGTGTGTCTATGCCACCTTGGGGAACGTTTGTCCAAGTTTGACCGCCGTCGGTGCTATATTGCAGGCTATTAAGTGCACCACCATTTGGTAATGTGCCAGAAACTGTACCCGGACCAGTTGTTGTTGCTTGGTTAGGAATGTGGAATTTGCTTGGGTCGTTACCTACGTTGGTCAGGGTGTAGGTGTAGATTAGTAAGTCGCCAACCTGAACTGTTGTATTAGTAGGGCTAGAAGTGGCATCTGTTACACCAGACGCAGTGACGGTAATACCAGCAACCTCTGCCACGGTGACAACGACAGTGTTAGAAGTGGCATTTATAGTTGTCCCTGGACTGTTGGGATCTTCGTAGGTCGCTGTTGCGGTGTTACTGATAGATGTACCCGCAGTAGTTCCGTCAGCTAATACAGGTGCGAGAAATTGGAAAAGGCTACCAGTTAACAATGCTGTTGCTACTAGAGATTGATAAAGTTTACGCTGCTGGTTGACAGATTTATTTCGATTTACCATAGAAGTAGTTTGTTTATTTGCTGAACTTTTATCTTGGGTTTTGAGACAGGATAAAGTTCGGCAATTCCTTAAAGAATTACCGATTACATCTCCGCAAAACCTTAATGTTTCGGGGAGCGTATATTTGAATAAATTATTGACACTCCTTAAAAACTACATTGAGGCAATAAGCAGAAAAATTTTGCCTACTTGTTTTACTCTTATCCTTGAGACTCAAGGCTGGCAATCGCAAATATGTGTAATTTATTACTGTATTTTGCTGAATTGTCGATGTCAATAGAAATGTAGCTTTTATAGCAGAAAAAAACTTCCGTATAAATAAGTAACTTCTCTAGCTATGAATGAGTGCATCAAAACTGAAAAATTAACTTCATTTTGGCAACACACATAGCAATTTTAGCGATTTAATCAGACGCTAAAAGCACTAAAACCTATATCTGCAAAAGCTTTTGAATCTTTGCTGTCATGCTATGCATATTACCTTGTGGAGCCATTTAGATAAAAAAATAGAAGGGTGACTAAGTTGTCTAGATCACTTAAATGGAATAGTGATTTAAATAAATGTAATTTCCTCATATTTTAAATGCAATTTAATCATGTTCTCTAGCAGTGTTATTACTGCCTATCTAAGGCTATTTTATTTTTTTATAACAATATCCGAGTAAGTGTAAATGCTTGATACGGGGCTTACTTGTATCAAAGGTTTACAAAAATCATCCCTTTCAATACCAAACATACCCGACAATTTTTATCGGGTATGTTTGACTGGTATTTTTGCTCGTGTTACTATCAGTCGACAGTGACAGACAAACAGGGAAAGCTAGTTTATGACTCAGGCAATCACAACCCAAACCAAAGCCAGCACTGCCTACTTTCAAGCCTTGAAGTGTAAGGAATGTGGTGCGGAATATGAACTCAAAGCCAGTAATGTTTGTGAGTTATGCTTTGGGCCGTTAGAAGTCAAGTATGATTACAGTGCCCTACGTCTGACTGTCACTCGTGAAACAATTAAAGCCGGGCCCAATTCAATTTGGCGCTACCGTCCCTTTTTGCCTGTCGCAACCGACAATGTTATAGATGTGGGAACTGGCATGACTCCTTTAGTTCGTTCCCACCGTCTTGCCCGTCGCCTGGGTTTAAATAAGCTTTATATAAAAAATGATGCCGTTAATATGCCCACCCTTAGTTTCAAGGATCGGGTGGTGTCAGTTGCTCTATCCAGGGCGCGGGAGTTGGGTTTTACAACTGTTTCTTGCGCTAGCACTGGTAACTTAGCAAATTCTACAGCTGCGATCGCAGCTCACGCCGGTTTAGACTGCTGTGTGTTCATCCCCGCAGATTTAGAAGCCGGTAAAATTCTAGGTAGCCTAATCTACAGTCCCACCCTGATGGCCGTCAAGGGCAACTACGATCAAGTAAATCGTCTTTGCTCGGAAGTTGCTAACACACATGGCTGGGGTTTTGTCAACATTAATCTGCGTCCTTATTACTCTGAAGGTTCTAAAACGCTAGGTTTTGAAGTAGCTGAACAACTAGGCTGGGAACTACCCGATCATGTTGTTGCTCCCTTGGCATCTGGTTCACTATTTACCAAAATCTATAAAGGGTTCCAAGAATTTGTAGAAGTTGGTTTGGTAGAAAATAAGAAAGTCCGTTTCAGCGGTGCTCAAGCGGAAGGATGTTCACCAATCGCCCAAGCCTTCAAAGAAGGACGCGACTTTATTAAACCAGTTAAACCAAATACAATTGCTAAATCTCTAGCGATCGGCAATCCAGCAGACGGCATTTATGCTGTGGAGTTAGCTCAGAAAACTGGTGGTAACATTGAATCAGTCAATGATGCAGAAATTATTGATGGCATCAAGCTGCTGGCAGAAACCGAAGGTATCTTTACAGAAACTGCTGGTGGTACAACCGTGGCCGTGCTGAAAAAACTGGTAGAAGCTGGCAAAATTGATCCAGATGAAACTACCGTGATTTACATCACCGGCAATGGTCTGAAAACCCAAGAAGCAATCCAAGGTTATGTTGGCGAACCCTTGACTATTGATGCCAAACTCGATAGTTTTGAACGTGCGCTAGAGCGATCGCGTACTCTGGATCGCTTGGAATGGCAACAAGTCCTCGTTTAGTTAGGAGTTATGAGTTATGAGTTTTTTATTCATGACTCCTAACTCTTAACCGTATTCCTAACTCCTCACTCTTAACTTTGTACTTCTATGGCTGTAACAGTTTTAGTTCCTACGACTCTTCAGAATTTGACTAATAATCAAGCTACTCTAGAATCCAGCGGTAGCACCATTGCTGAATTGTTGGATTCCTTAGAACAAAGCTTTCCTGGTATTAAATCCCGATTGTGCGATGAAGAAGGGAAGCTACGCCGATTTGTAAATTTTTACGTTGATAGCGAAGATATCCGCTATTTAGAAGGTATAAATACACCACTTAAAGATGGCGATGAAGTAAGTATTGTCCCCGCTGTTGCTGGTGGTTAATATAGAGAACAGTAAATAAAGTAAAAGCCTGACTAGACAAATCTTTGAGAAATTGCCTCGTTCCCAGTCTGAGACTGGGAATGCCCATTAAGAGGCTACCCTCCGCCTACGTGACTCGCGGCAAAAATGATGTAGGCAGCATTTCCTTTTTAGATTCTGGAAATGAGATTTTCTCCCGTCTTTTGACTTAATTTGATACTAATAAGGAATGACACACTACTTGTATTGTGGGGCTAATTTTGCTTGGCTAAATATGCAGCAATTATCTGAACAACGTGAGTTCGACGAACCTCTCCCTGCCTTTAAGTAAGGTTCAAGGCAGCCCCTCTCCAATTCGGCTACGGTGTACACACAAGTCTTAAAAACCTAGCTTGATAAGGCTTGACTCGTTCCCAGTCGGAGACTGGGAATGCATTCATTGAGTCTCTGACTCAATATCTGACTGGAGGCGGCAGCCCCTAATAATCCATTCCCATGCGGAGTATGGGAACGAGAGAAATCCACTTTTTTCGCCTGGAAACTGGCTCTGGGTCTACTTGTGTGTACACCGTAGCTCCAATTCTTAGAGGGAAGGTTTTGTTTAGTAAAACCAAGGAGAGGTCTATTGATTGGGCTAATTAAACAGACACGATATGAGGTGTTGGATTCACGTTAATTAACCACAATTTAAAACTATATTCTCTTGTTGCAATTCATAACTAGACCCTTTGAGTAACTATTATTTTTTGGCGGGAGCAAAATTTATAGCTGATAAAAATATCCAACTACAGAGAAATTCATATTTATGCTTTATTGGTAAGTATTTGGCAATTTGGCAGATTGTGATTAAAGTATTTTGATATATTGCAGAAATTACCAAGATGTTTTACTTATTATACAGAAGACGGGCTAACCCCCGTCTTTTTTGTTGCTCATTATTTGGCATTTTGGCATTACATTAAAATCAAACTATGTTAGATTAGCTAGAATGCAAATGATTAAAACATTAAGAGTCAACTAAACTAGCATTCCTTTTGTTCATATTATTTGCTAGCCTTACAACCTACCTATTGAATTTTATTTGTGCTATTTTTTCTAGAGTCCAAGGTGTATTGCCACTTTCAAGCTATTTAGACGGGATAAATTATCCCGTCTTTTATTTTGCTTGCTAGTTGGAAAAATCGGTTTAATGCAAGTTCTGGAAGTAAAAATATTTCTAACTATTTTACTAACTTTAACATCTCAATAAATCTGTCGTAGCCTCTAGCTTATGGCAGATTAATTTGTTATTTTAGTATTCAGAGATACTCAGGTAATGTTCTATCAGGTTTCAGGATATTTGCACACATCCTATGGGAAGATGCCCTATGAATATAATAATGAGTAAATTAATTCGGGATGTTGTTATGCACTGGATTTATATAGAGGTTTGGCCATGAGCCAAACCTTTTTTTATATCCATTAAAAATGGAGCATGGTTTATAGGGCATTGAGTAGAGGATATTTAAAAAGAGATTTTCATTGTATGTTGTGTCCAATTGGGTATAAACATCTGTAAATGCTTAAGTTCAATAATATTTATGTGCAAGCGAAATTAAAAAGTAAAAGTACTCCGCAAAATCCCGATGGTAACTGAGTCACTATCTGGTGTGTGACCAGGTTCCAAGAGATGAATTATTCCTGGTGTAATGCTGATGTTGTCTGTTAGCTGGAAACGATAAAATGCCTCAATTTGAGTGGTCGTCCCTGGTTGTCCACCTGCACGTCCTAAACCTGTATTGACAAAATCAGGGACATTATTCCCTAAAGGTAAGTTGCTACTGGTGATTTTAGGAGGTTGACCGACATAAATTCCCCCCAAATTTCCTTTAGCGAATAAATCAGGGAAATTCAGAAACACCATATAATTTGTCGTCTCTACATTTCCAGACCGCCCAGGAATGTAAGATTTAGTATAACCACCCCACGCACCTGCGCTAATGCGGGGAGAAATTTGCCAAGTTACAGTCGCACCCACGGCGTTGGTTTGCAAGGGTGCTGATTTTCCGGTAGTGGTATTAGCTGTAGTTAAGCATTCATCGCCAACAAAGGTTAGTAAACAACCATCTGAAGAGTAATTGTTAACGTAATACAAACTTAAATCTAGAGTATCGGTTGGTGTCAGCAGCAATTGCACGCCTGTAGTGGTGGTTCCATCAAATAAACCGCTGCCTTGACCGGGATTTCCTGGTTGATAACTAGTATAAATTGCTTGCAAACTAGCGCGTTGAGCAAATTGCCAATCAATAGCTATACCGCCGTGACCGTATCCCATATTTAAAATAGGGTTTCTTTGGGCAAAATAAGATAACGGCCCTGTTGCAGCACTTTCTACCCGATTAGGTCCTCGGAAAGCAGCTGGCATACTTACGCCTTCCGTTCCCACCATCACTGCTAATTTATCTGTCACTAGCCAATGAAAATTAAGGTCACTTACAATCAAGCTATTTGTAGGAAATTCATAGCCAAGTAAAACATCATTCCGGGAAACACTATTGGTAAATCTCGGCGCAGTAGTACCTTTTCCATCTATAAGACCTATAAACAAGTAACTACTGGGAGTGATTTGACTAGTTAAATACAGCTGCGCCAGAGACATAACATTAATGTTTGTCCCTGCATCATCTGTATCTTTTTGTCCATCTCTAGGATTAACATCGCCACGATTGTCAGTTCGTCCTTGAATGCCAACTATCAGTAGTCCACTGAGTTTGGTTGTTGTTGAGAATTCGTTAGCTTCGATTTCGGCGGTTCTAGCTTCTAAACTATCCACACGACCCCGCAAAGTTGCTAATTCAGGGGCAAATTCTGACTGCAATTTTTGTAATATTGCTAAATCTTCGCGGGTGACTAAATCGCTGGTGGCTGTAGTGATTAATTCGTTGACTCTATCTAGACAAGCATTCACACCGGCCGCAAATTCATACCGATTTAAGGCACGATTACCACGATAGCTGCTATCTGGATATCCGGCGATACAACCATAACGTTCTACTAAAGACTGTAATGCCTGGAATGCCCAATCGTTCGGTTGTACGTCTTTGAGTTGAGAAACCGATGTAACTTGCTCCATCGGATCTTTTGGGGAGAGGGATGGAGATGAGGGAATAATATTATCGCTCTTAACTTCTGTCTCCTGATTTCTAACTCCTGACTCCTGAGTAGTTATTGTGTCTGTGTACTCTTGTGCTATTGCTTTTTGTGCAACTCCATTTACACCCGCAATTAGTAACCATGCGAGCATCCAGGTTTTGCTATGACTGCGGCTACTAATAAATCTACCTTTCAATTTTTTACACTCTGCTCACATACTTAAGTGAAGAGTGTATTCCCGATCATCTAGCGTTCACATGGGGAAATTTACGGATTTTGTCCCAAATTAGACTTAATGCTTCTGGGCAACTTCTGAAAGGGCGAGTATAACAGGGTATTGGGGAGTGGGGACTAGGGACTAGGTACTGGGGACTAGGAAAGAGTTTCTCAATCCCTAATCCTCAATTCTCTAATCCCGAATCTATGGCAAATCGTTCACGCAAGCTGACACCAAAACCCTCTAAACTAAATAAACCTCATGCAGGTGTGATGAAACGTGTCGCTAAAAAACCCCAGAAAAAGCTAAAACGGGGAAGTTGGTTGTCATCAACACTAGCGATCGCAATTTTGTTGAGTAGTGCTAGTCTAATTATGGCTTTTGCCTGGATTAGTGTTCTCTTTATCTTCAATCCAGATCAGGTAAGCTGGCTAAATAAAATTTTACCTGCATGGGCACAAATCCCCCTTGGTAATCATGAACGCCCCCAAACTCTCAAACAAATTCAACTCGATTTGAGTAAAAAAAACCAAATATTTGGGAAAACTCTGCCTTTACATCAGGATGCGGAAAACTCATTTTTACTGCCAGTTTTTCAACAGCGTGCTAATTGTCAATCTGATTGTGAAAAACTTGTGGAACTCAGGGTTTACGAGCGCTCAAAGGAGTTAGAGTTTAAATCTCAGTCAGAAAATTACTACTATCTGGCGACTCAATTATCTGTAACTGGGCCAGAAGAATCCTTTGTGACTTCTCCCTTGCTTGATGGGATATCAGAATCTCAGGATATCAATATTCCCCTACCTTTAACTGATGTGCAACGCATTGAAGGTGGGACACCATTACCAGGGGTTTGGTTTAATTTGCGGGGTCAACGTCAACAAGGAACTGGTGCGTTCGCCTATGGTCACATCGTATACTACAATCCAGAACGCACAAACTTATTACAAATGTTGTCTTGGACTAGTCCTAATGGACAATTGCCCAAATGGCAGCAAGTAACTGGTGATGGTACAAAAGAGTTAGTTGTTGATCAAACAGTCGGTTTAGAACCGCACTTACAGGTTTACCAAGTTAAGCCTCTGAAGTTATTCCTCAAACCAATTCAATTGGAAGCGATTACCCTCCAATCAGCAGTCCTCAAGGATTCTGCATATCAAAACGCCCTGTCAATTGCCCGTAGTGGACTGTGGACACCAGCCTTTGAATGGTTGAAATTCATCAAGAAACAGCGCAAAGGAGTTTTGCCAGAGGCGGCGCAAGCGCAAATGGATTTGATTCGCTTGCACTCCCAACTTACTAAAACCCAAGCCCAGAAAAATTGGGCAAGTCCTAGTCAAGAAGCGCTGGCAGATTTGATTGATGGTCGTTGGGAAAAAGCTTTACAGGTGTTTGAAGCGTCGCCACATAATGCCCAAGAAATTGCTACCCTACTCAAAGCTGATGAAAAACGATTGTGGAATCGCACAGTAGCAGCGTTGCGGGTGAACCCAAATAGACGAGAAGTACAAGCTTGGTTTGCCTTGATTTTAGCTGTTCAGCGAGGAGAAGGACATGCTAATTCTTGGTTGAAGGCGCAACTAAAAATTACAAAAGATGACCTTGCCTATATTCAAGGTCTGTTAGCAAAACTCAAGGGTGAGGGTAAAAAGTCGCAAATATCCTCTACTCACCCTAGTCAAATTGTCGGTACGGTGCAACCAATTACTCAAGTTACTAGCACCGAATGGCTGCAACTATCCTCAGCAGACTTTAAACTTCCAGATAACCAAGTTTGGTATCAGGTAGAGGTGAGTGCATTTCATGACGGGAAACGCTGGTTAAATTCCCCCTTTGAGAATTTGAATCCACCCAAAACTTCCGCCGCCAAATTTTTCTGGGAAACTTTGGGAATCAGTTCTGACCCTGAAATCCAGATTGTGGTCTGGTTACCAAATGGAGAACAAAAAATTACAATAGCCGCTATCAAAGCGGTGCAACTACAGGGTAAAGTTTTACGCCTATTAGCTGCTGGCCCAAAAATTCCAGAGAATCAAAACGATGTTCTCCAACCCAAACCTTTAGCCTTGACAAATGCAGCACTGGAATGGGTACAGCCATCTCCAATTACTTTACAAGAACTGCATCAACAAAATCCCCAAGGGATGAAGGTAATGTTATCGAGTCTGTGGCAATCTTTACAGCAATCTGGTGAAGTTCCGGCTGGTGCTATTCCTAGCTTTGAGCAGATGCAGGAAAAATTGGGTGATTGGCCCGTTCAAGTGATTGATTTAACAAATAACGCTCAACCAGAAATAATACTGACTATCTCAGCAGAAGCAATAGCATCCTTGAATCAGCCTACACCTGAAATTCAGGGGGAAAACACAAAGGAACGCCGTGACCGGACTATAATTTTGTCTGATAGTAATGAAGTCATTTATACTGATTTTACAGGAAATTACTTACAAAGACTCTCTGCGATCGCCAAGCTTTCAGGCGTGCAATCCTTAGCTTTATTAGTAGAAAATGCTCATAACTACAGTTTGAGGCGCTGGTCAGAGAAAAATCAGCGCTTTGAATAACACGCCCTTACTCAAATTTACCCTTTACTCAAATTTAGATTAGAGAGGGGAAAAGCGTAGGCGTAGCCCGTCGTAGACATCGCTATCTTCAAGACTGACTTATTCTTTTTGCTTGGTTTCGGCTAGACGTTGGTGCTTCAGATTTTCCAACTGTTGCAACAGAGAATCTACCTCTGCTTGTAAATGTATCAATTTAGCTTGCTGATCGTCTTGATAATAAGACTTGGTTAACTTACTTACCCAGTTAGCCTGGGACTCGCGATCGGAAACACTAGATAAACAAGTAGGCATCGCTAATTAAATCCACAACTTAACTCACACCATTAGAAATATTATAATAATGCTCTTTTAAGCTTTATTAAATTATTGTATATTTTCAATCAATTACTCTAATGGTTTTTAGGTTCAATCATAAGAGACGGTGAACATAAGGGCTGTGTTCCTGAGAACACATCGCCCCAACTGTGCAAAGCTTCTGTACACTCTGCGGTATTTAGAAATACTTAATTGATAGTCAGTAAATTATTTTTGTATTAATTATTACCGCATTTTACCTTTTTTCACTCCGTCAGCATTCCCAGCCGAATTTGTTAAACCGAAGGTTGCTGTGGCGGTTATGATAAACTGACATTCTAAATAAAAATGGCAAGTGAAACGCCTACACCACAAAAAATAATATTCTTAAGTAATATTCTTTTGGAATTAAGGGGCTGGGAACTGGCAAGGAAAAATTCACTTTCTTCCTCTTCCCCATCCTGCGCTTCCCTATGCCACCCTTTCTAAATATCCAATCCTTACATTAAGAAATTTTAAATCCCGTGACTTTGAGCCTGTCTGCTGCTAAATCTCATCGCCAACCCTGGCCCGGACTGATAGAAGCCTATAGCGAATACTTGCCTGTCAGCGAAAAAACACCGATCGTCACTTTGTTGGAGGGCAACACACCCCTCATACCAGTGCCAGCGATCGCAGAACGCATTGGTAGACAAGTGCGGGTTTTTGTAAAATATGACGGTCTCAATCCCACCGGCAGCTTCAAAGACCGGGGGATGACTATGGCAATTTCCAAAGCCAAGGAAGCAGGGGCAAAAGCAGTAATTTGTGCCAGCACGGGAAATACCTCAGCCGCCGCCGCCGCTTATGCAAAGCGTGGGGGCATGAATGCCTTTGTACTGATTCCTGACGGTTATGTGGCACTGGGCAAGTTAGCCCAAGCATTATTGTACGGGGCGGAAGTATTGGCAATTAAAGGTAATTTTGACCAAGCGCTAGAAATTGTCCGCGAGATGTCCGAAAGCTATCCGGTCACTTTGGTAAATTCGGTCAATCCCTACCGCCTAGAAGGGCAGAAAACAGCGGCCTTTGAAATAGTTGATGTGCTGGGTGATGCGCCAGACTGGGTATGCATTCCCGTGGGCAATGCAGGGAATATCACAGCATATTGGATGGGATTTTGTCAATATCATCAAAACGGGAAGTGCGATCGCTTACCGCGAATGATGGGATTTCAAGCCGCAGGTGCAGCCCCGTTAGTACATGGTCAGCCAGTACCACATCCCGAAACCCTAGCGACAGCAATTCGTATTGGCAACCCTGCTAGCTGGGAGTTAGCGATCGCAGCGCAAACCGCAAGTCAGGGGAATTTCCACGCCGTTACCGATGCAGAAATTCTCGATGCGTATCGACTTTTGGCAGCATCAGAAGGTATCTTCTGCGAACCTGCTAGCGCCGCTTCTGTAGCCGGGTTGTTGCAGGTGAAAGACCAAATTCCCACAGGGGCGACAGTGGTTTGTGTCCTCACAGGCAATGGTCTAAAAGACCCAGATACAGCTATTAAACACAATCACAGTCAATTTAAACAGGGGATTGCAGCAAAACTGGGCGCAGTTGCCGAGGCAATGGGATTTTAAGCACTCTGGAACTAAAACTCTGGAACTATGAAAAATTGCGTAGGCAAAGCCTACTCTAACCTTTACTACGTGAAGCAGGGGCGAACTGGATCTTGCTACGCGTAGCGGACGCATCAGAAGTTATCACAGCCAGTTTTTTCAGTCTGTGGAGTGTCAAAATAATCCTAGTTAATTTTTAAGCAACTACTTGATTATCTTGTAATGACTCATTCTACTGATATCGCCACCTTAGCCCGCTGGATGGCAGCTGACTTCAGCAATCAAGAACAAGCTTTTGAAAATCCGCCTTTGTATGCTCACATTCGTGTTTGTATCCGTCCCCTTCCCTTGGAGTTGTTCTCAGGGGTAAGTTTGTTTCTCGAACAAGCTTATGATTTTATGCTCAATCAACCCTACCGGATGCGGGTAATGAAGTTGATTCCGGCAGAAAACTACATTGTTATTGAACACTACACGATCAAAGAAGAACAAAAATTTTACGGCGCATCTCGTGATCCCGAACGTTTAAAAGTTTTATCCGTTGACCAATTGGAAAAAATGCCAGGTTGCAACATGGTTGTAGATTGGACAGGTACTAGCTTTAAAGGTAGGGTTGAACCTGGTAAATGCTGCATTGTGGTTCGTGACGGCAAAAATACTTATCTAGATAACGAATTTGAGATTGACGCTAAAGAATTTTTCAGCCTCGATCGGGGAAGGGATGTAGACACAGATGAACATCTCTGGGGTTCTATCGCTGGCCCATTTCACTTTGTCCGATGGGGTAATTTTGCCGATGAAGTGAAGGTGTAATAAGTGATCTCTGACGAGATTGATCTGTTTTTGATTGGGTGCGATCGCACCCAAATTCTTTCGTCCTTTCGTACCAGTTTTGCCAGCATACTGCCAGCCAAGCCAATTCTCTCGGTTGGCTGGCCATATCGAATACTGATCTTCATCATTTACATCTGTCAAAAAATTTGGTGATTTTCTAACCCGACTACCTTTGCTATTTCTGGTAATAATTTCCTTAGCATTTGTGCTTTTTTATGTAATATTTAATACATTTATTTTAACGTCAGGCAGATGTTGTTGTCATGCTCGATTGGTAAAGTCAAACAGTCAAAAGTCAAGTCAAACTTAGGCGCTTACTAGGTTAAACTTGTGCTATTATTGTTAAATTAGCATTGTTAAATACTCTTTATCTCTTTAAGTTATAGAGCAGTAGACAAAACAAAGCTCTATATTTCATGATGTGGCGGCATAGCCAAGTGGTAAGGCAGAGGTCTGCAAAACCTCCACCCCCGGTTCAAATCCGGGTGCCGCCTTCAAGGCTTTCAGCCTTTTAGGACAATCAAAAACAGACAAACTGGGGTAAATGATATTCAAAGTGATATTCAAAGCCCCGGTTTACCTTTAGATATCCGATGGGTTAACCCTGTTTGCCTCTGTTTGTTATCCCTGGCTGACCAATATTACCCTTAATGTCTTAGTGATCACCCCCAGATGCTTAGTTAGTATGTGGTTTAATGTCACAAACTATGAAATACAAGTAAACCTGATGAGGATAGTTTGATTTTTAGTTTTCTTTTGAGTTTGGAATGTTTCGCGTTCTCTAACTTCAGCCAAATTTGAGCGATTCTGAATTCTGGCTTCTGAATTCTGTTTGTTAACATATCTACACATATACAGAATTGTTTAATCACATGCATTTCACATTTCTTATCGCTATGTAACTTTAGCGACTGTTAGACTTTTCAAAGCGCAAGCAGATGATACTAAGGCTGCAAAACGCAACACCAGGGCATGGGAAATTAGATACTAAGTAAAAATGATGAATTGAAAATTATAAAATTTCTTACATTCATCATTCTCCGTTATTATAGATACTCTAGTTTTGATGCTCCCGGATAACACAGGAGGATCGTCATGGAAATGAACTTACAATTCCCAGGTATTAATTTAATTAGCTTGAAAGAGGCACCGATTCATATTTCTAGCCAAATTCAGCCTCATGGTGTCCTGTTAGTCTTAGAGGAGCCTGAGCTAAAAATATTACAAGTTAGTACTAATACATTAAATATTTTCGGAATTGCTCCCGAAAATATGTTGCACAAAAAACTAGAAGATTTACTTGATCCCTTTCAAATAGAGAGAATTAAAACAGGGCTATCCGGGGAAAATCTTGATTTCATCAATCCCACAAAAGTTTGGGTGCGAAAAAAAGGTGATGATTACATAGTATTTGATGCAATATTTCACCGCAATCAAGAGGGATTTTTAATTCTGGAATTAGAACCTGCTATTACTCAGGAAAATATTCCATTTTTAAGCTTTTATCACCTTGCTAGAGCCTCCATAAACCAACTAGAAAAAACAGCAAATCTCCGTGATTTCTGTCAAGTTATCGTTCAAGAAGTTCGGAAAATAACGGAATTTGACAGGGTAATGCTATATAAATTCGATGATGATGGACATGGTTCCGTTGTCGCTGAAGAAAAACTAGAAAGCCTAGAACCATACTTAGGACTACATTACCCAGAGTCAGATATTCCCAAACCAGCGAGAAAATTATTTGCTGCCAATTCGATCAGAATCATACCGGATTCTTATTCTCAGCCAGTAAAACTTTTTCCTGTCAATAATCCAATTAGCGATCGCCCGATTAATTTAACCAACTCTATTCTCAGAAGTGCTGCTGCATGTCACATGGAGTACTTGCATAATATGGGTGTTGGTGCTTCGCTTACTATCTCTTTAATTAAAGACCAAAAACTCTGGGGACTAATTGCTTGTCATCATCAGTCCCCTAAATATGTTTCCTACGAATTGCGTAAAGCTTGCGAATTTTTGGGGCGAGTAATATTTGCAGAAATCTCAGCTAGAGAAGAGACTCAAGACTACTATCACCGGATAAATTTGACACACCTTCAATCAGTCTTGATTGAATACATGTCTCAAGAAGAAAACTTTATTGATGGTTTAGTGAAAAACCCGCAGTATCTTTTAGATTTGGCCAGCGCTCAAGGCGCAGCTGTGTGTTTTGGAGGAAATTGCACAGTAGTTGGTGAAACGCCTAGAGAAGAAGACCTGAATTTTTTAGTCCAATGGCTTAAGAATAATGTTGAGGAAGAAGTCTTCTATACAGATTCTCTACCACACATTTATCCAGATGCCGAAGGTTTTAAAAATGTCGCCAGTGGTTTGTTAGCGATTCCCATCGCCAAGCGAAATTATGTTTTGTGGTTCCGACCGGAAGTAATTCAAACTGTAAATTGGGGTGGCGATCCTAATAAGGCGTTTGAAGTTAGCCAGTCAGAAGGGAATGTCCGCCTATGTCCACGCAAATCATTTGAACTCTGGAAAGAAACGGTTCGCTTGACATCTTTACCTTGGAAAGATGTCGAAGTTAAAGCAGCATTGGAACTGCGAAAAGCTATTGTCAATATTGTGCTGCGTCAAGCTGATGAATTAGCCCAGTTAGCGCAGGATTTAGAACGTTCTAACGCCGAATTGAAAAAGTTTGCCTACGTCGCCTCCCATGACTTGCAAGAACCACTCAATCAAGTTGTGAATTACGTGCAGTTGTTAGAGATGCGATATAGCGAAGAACTTGACGAAGATGCTCAGGAGTTTATCAGCTATGCTGTGCAGGGAGTTAGCCTGATGCAGACGTTGATTGATGATGTGCTGGCATACTCGAAAGTGGATATGCAAGCGATCGCATTTCAAATGACCGAGGTAGAGACAGCCTTAAATCGGGGGTTGGGCAATTTGCGTCAACGCATTAATGAAACTGGGGCTACTATCACCCACGACCCCTTACCAACTGTGATGGCTGACAGCACCCAACTGATGCAGCTATTCCAAAACCTTATCGGTAACGCCATTAAGTTCCACAGTGACCAGCCGCCACAAATCCATGTGGGAGCAGAAAGAATAGAAGATGCATGGCTGTTCTCAGTTAGGGATAATGGTATTGGCTTTGACCCACAATTTAGCGATCGCATTTTCGTCATCTTTCAGCGCTTACATACACGAGATGAATATACTGGTACAGGTATGGGTTTAGCCATCTGTAAGAAGATTGTCGAATGTCACCGGGGGCGAATCTGGGTAGAGTCAGAACTGGGTGAAGGCGCAACCTTCTACTTTACGATTCCAGTTGGAGGACGCGAACTTGAGCGTAGAAACGGAAGAAAAACACAAAACCATCTTTTTGGTCGAGGACAATAAAGCTGACATTCGCTTAATCCAAGAAGCGTTGAAAAATAGTTCAGTGCCCTACCAAGTAGTAACGGTCAGGGATGGTATAGATGCTATGGCTTATTTACGCCAAGAAGGTGAATATGCTGATGCAGCGCGCCCTGACCTCATCCTGCTGGATTTGAATTTGCCTAAGAAAGATGGTCGAGAAGTGCTGGCGGAAATTAAAGCCGACCCACTACTAAAGCGTATTCCAGTTGTTGTGCTAACAACCTCAAAAAATGAGGATGACATTTTTCACAGCTACGATTTACATGTGAATTGCTATATCACTAAATCTCGCAACCTCAACCAATTATTTCAAATCGTCAAGAGTATTGAAGATTTTTGGCTCTCTACTGTGACGCTACCATCAGAGTGAGGCAGGGGGCAGGGAGCAGGGAGCAGGGAGCAGGGAGCAGGGAGCAGGAGGACAAGGTGACTAATGACTAATGACTAATGACAAGATAGAGGAGCAATAGGGGGTGAAACCCGAAGATTATGGTTGTGAGCTACTCAGTAAAAATCTTGTTAATTGAGGATAACCTAGCTTATGCAAGGTTGTTACAAGAGTTTCTGGCGCAAGCCCAGTCCCAAGAGTTTACTCTGGTTCATGTGAAGCGATTGGGAGAAGCACTTCAGGAACTAAGCCAGTGTAATTATGATGTTATTTTGTTAGATTTAACTCTACCTGACAGCCAAGGATTGTCATCTCTACCTCCTCTAATTGGTCAAGCGCCAAGCATACCGATTGTTGTCCTAACCAATACAAATGATGAAGAACTGGCAATTGAAGCAGTGCGCCAGGGGGCACAAGATTATCTAGTCAAGCGCCAGGTAAATGTAGATGTGTTGGTGCGATCGCTACGTTATGCGATCGAGCGCAAGCAGGTTTTAGAATCATTACGCACGGTCAATGAGACGTTACAAACCCGCGTTGAAGAACGAACTGCGGAACTGGTGAAAGCCAATGAACTCAACCAGTTCAAATCTGAATTTGTCTCGATGCTCTCCCATGACATCCGCAATCCCCTAAATACTATTCTCTTGGCTGCTGGTTTGCTACAAAACCAGGATGAAAGATTGACCAAAGAGAAAAAACTGAATCATTTACAAATGATTCGCTCGGCAATCAAAAATATGGCAAAGCTCTTGGATGAAGTTACATTCATTGGGAAAGCTGATTCTGGTAGGCTGGGCTATGAACTCATCTGCTTAGATTTAGAAGCTTTTTGCCGCCAAATGACCGAAGAAGTTCGATTAATGGCAAGTGATAAGCATCTGACTTTGGTGTTCGCCAGTTTTGGGCAATTAGGTGAAACATTATGGGATGAAAGCTTACTGCGGCACATTTTGGGCAATTTACTTAGTAATGCTATTAAGTATTCACTACCGGGCGGCATAGTGCGTTTTGAACTAATTGGTCAGGAAAAAGCGGTAATTTTCCGAGTTCAAGATTGGGGAATTGGTATTCCTCAAGAAAGCCAAAAGCGACTGTTTCAGCCTTTCAGACGTGCGGACAATGTTGGAAACATCCCTGGTACTGGCTTGGGACTAGCGATCGTCAAAAAATGTGTCGATGCACACGGAGGCGAGATTATAGTCGATAGTCAAGTTGGAGTTGGTACAACCTTTACCGTCACCCTCCCTTTGCTTGAAGTTTAAGCATAGACACAAGCAATTAAAGTCAAATCATATACTGCCTAACGAATGCAGCCAAGTGTCCCTAAAGAAATTGCTTTTGAGTGTCTAGACCTGCCTTGAAAATAAAACGGTTGGTAGTGCTTAGGAAAAGAAAATAGATAATAGAATGCCTTGGTACAATGTTGAGTCTTCTGTTTGTGATAATTTCAAACAGAAGCAAAAAAGGTGTCAGTACAGAACGGCGCAAGTAGTTTTTGTTTTAATTTGGTGCTGGAGAGGTGTGCGCTTCGAGAGTCACCTTATACCAAGCTGTTCCAATCGAGTAAAACAACAGGGATTTTCCTTGTAGGGTAAGAACTAACTTTGACTACTTTTATGATTTTTTCAATTGTTCTAAATAAACAGCAACCTACCTCATAATGCTGTTACATCTTTGTTAAGAATAGTTACAAGTTCTTAACACAAGGCAATATTTCTTATGGAAGTCTCACTTGATAAAAATGCACCACATCAGGTTGTTATCGTTGGTGGTGGTTTTGGTGGACTGTATGCAGCAAAGGCTCTGAATGCAGCGAATGTAAATGTTACTCTCATTGATAAACGTAACTTTCACCTATTTCAGCCGCTTTTATATCAAGTTGCCACAGGTACGCTATCACCTTCTGATATTTCCGCACCATTGCGATCTGTATTTAAGAAAAGCAAGAATACAAAGGTGTTGTTGGGAGAAGTAAATGAAATTGATCCAAAAGCGCAACAAGTTATTTTGGGTGATGAAGTAGTACCTTATGATACATTAATTGTTGCCACAGGTGCGAACCATTCCTACTTCGGTAAAGATAATTGGGAAAAAGTTGCTCCTGGCTTGAAAACTGTGGAAGATGCGATAGAAATGCGTCGCCGGATATTTGGCGCATTTGAAGCAGCAGAGAAAGAAACTGACCCCGAAAAACGCCGTGCTTGGTTGAGTTTTGTGATTGTGGGGGGTGGCCCGACTGGTGTAGAATTAGCAGGTGCGATCGCAGAATTGGCATACAAAACTCTTAAAGAAGATTTTCGCAGCATCGACACCTCAGAAACGAAAATCTTACTATTACAAGGGGGTCCTCGCATCCTCCCACACATGGTGCCAGAATTATCCGCATCAGCAGCAGTATCTTTGCAAAAGTTGGGTGTAGAACTCCACACTCACACCAGGGTGACAAATATTGAAGGTGATATTGTTACTTTCAAGCAAGACAATGAATTTACAGAAATTGCCTCAAAAACTATATTGTGGGCAGCAGGTGTTCAAGGTTCGCCAATGGGGAAAGTCTTAGCAGAAACTACAGGTGTAGAGCGCGATTACTCTGGGCGTGTAATTGTAGAACCTGACTTGTCTATCGAGGGTTATGACAACATTTTCGTAATTGGAGATTTAGCCAACTTCTCCCATCAAGATGCTAAACCTTTACCTGGTGTTGCACCCGTAGCTAAACAACAAGGAGAGTATGTAGGTAAACTAATTCAACGACGGCTTAAAGGTAAGACTTTGCCACAATTTCATTACAACGATGTGGGTAGTTTGGCGATGATTGGGCAAAATTTAGCTGTTGTAGATTTAAGCTTAATCAAACTCACAGGTTTCATTGCTTGGGCATTTTGGCTACTAGTTCACATCTACTTCTTAATCGAGTTTGACACTAAATTACTAGTAGTATTTCAGTGGGCGTGGAATTATATCACTCGTAATCGTCGCTCTAGATTGATTACAGGTCGAGAAGCTTTTGTAGAACCAAAAACTGTTAACGATAGGGTGCAGCAGCCTTCTGGGACACCTCTATAACTTTTGGGCTGCTTCTTGAGCGAGACTATTGAACAGATTCCAGAATATCTGCATAACTAAAGTTTGCTCCAGCAAGGTTTTGACTTTTGAAAGAACGACCTCTCTTCCTTGCTCTGACAGGAGAAGTCTTTGGGCATAGCTCAATACAGTTCAGTTAAGCATTTCTTTCTTCCCTTTTTTCTCTTCCTTTGCGCCCTTTGCGTTCTTTGCGGTTCGTTAAAAATTGACTTTGTTTGACAAAGAGTTAAGCCTTAACTGAACTGTCTTTGGGCATAGCTAGGCTGGTGAAGGCGAAGGTTTTTGCTGGATACATCTTGAGTATCTGCTTTTACCGAATGTAAGCACTATTTTTCTGAATTTGATAGAGTGATGCTTTGTCGAACGCTCTTCATTTCTATGTCGTCCCAGGTATCGCTCCCCCATTCGCTCTATCCATACTTACCCCTCACCGCTCTAGCGCCCATGCAGGATGTGACAAACCTTTGGTTTATGAAGGTTATTGCCCACTACGGCAGTCCTGACTACTTTTTCACCGAGTATTTCCGCGTCAATGATACCTCACGGCTCAATCGTAGCATTCTGGCAGCAATCACCGAAAACGACACGGGTCGCCCTGTTTTTGCTCAAATGATTGGCGAAAGCATTCCAGACTTGGTAAGAACAGCAAAGGAACTTTGCAACTATAATATCGCTGGAGTTGACTTGAATATGGGCTGTCCAGCACCTAGAATCTATCGCAAAAATGTTGGGGGTGGATTGCTGCTCTCACCAGAAAAAGTGGATCGGATTTTAGGAGAACTGCGGCAGGCAATCAACGATCGACCTTTGACCGTCAAGATGCGCGTAGGCTTTGAAAATACAGATAACTTTTACGAGATTCTAGATATAATTAATCGCCACAGCATTGATTTGCTGAGTTTACATGGTCGCACAGTGAAAGATATGTACCACGGGGCAGTGAAATATGATTTGATCGGTGAAGCGGTTAGACGAGTCAATTGTCCAGTGCTTGCCAATGGCAATATTAACTCTGCGACAACTGCCCAAGAAGTGCTTTCTCAAACGGGTGCGGCGGGTGTGATGGTGGGACGCTGGGCGATCGGGAATCCTTGGCTTTTTAACCAAATTCGGCAGGCTTTGCGCTTCGAGCCGATCACGCCCGTTCCTTTAGTAGAGGTACGCAACTATATTGATCGTTTATGGCAAACCCCCAATGCGGCAACTATGCCAGAGCGATCGCGCGTAGGCTACCTCAAAATGTTCCTCAACTACATTGCCCTGAGTGTTGACGCTGAGGGTCATTTCCTGCGGCTGATGCGACAGACCCAGACCGAGGTAGAATTGCTTAACCTCTGCGATCGCATTCTCCTTGCTGATCTGACAAAAACTTTAGCCCTAGCACCCTCCTTGAGCGTCTAACAGTGAACAACAAATCTGATTCTGCCGCAGAAATTTAATAATGACTCATTCCTTGATAGACAAAACTTTTGACTTTTGACTTCCGCCTTGCGGTACTAGTATCAATAGAATTATAAGGTTTTCAAGGTTCGGCTGAGATGCGTTAATTAGTTTTAACAGGCTCACCCTAAAGTAAAATATCTTACTTAAGCTTGTCAAGGTTTTAATACCTGCTCAAGTTTATTTCAATAAGCAATCAAGCATATTGCTTTCTCAAAATGCTTGATTACTTTCTCATTTCAGTAGATTCAGCAAGCAAAAAGCCATATTGCTTTCTCAAAATGCTTGATTGTTTTCTCATTTCGGTAGATTTAGCAAGCAAAAAGCTATATTGCCTTCTCATTTCGGTAGATTCAGCAAGCAAAAAGACATATTACTTTCTCAAAAACTTAATTGCTTTCTTATTTCGGTATATCGCGTATTCATTTCAGTAGATTCAGCAAGCAAAAAGCCATATTGCTTTCTCAAAATGCTTGATTGCTTTCTCATTTCAGTAAATTTAGCAAGCAAAAATACATATTGCTTTCTCAAAAGCTTGATTGCTTTCTCATTTCGGTATATCGCGCATTCATGACAACCATCGCTATGTAACAAAAACCATTGGATAATTGCTGGAGTTCTCTCAAGCTGATCAATACGGAAGTTTTTTAAAGTAAAGAATATTAACCGTATTGGATTACAAGGTTCAGATCATGGCTCGAAGAAAAAGAACGTCTCAGGTGTTAGAAAAAGCAGCGCGTCGTGCTGCTGGCATCAACTCAATTGATCCGAATTTAAATGTAGGCAATGGACTCACCCTACCGGCCTTCTCAAGCTTAATTGAGACGATGCGAACTAGAGAGCATTTATACAACACTGCTCTTTCCAACCTCGATAAGTTGTACCATGAAATGCTCGAAACAGAGCGCGAGTTGGCAGATATGGCAGAGCACATGCTGTTGGGAGTTGCTACTCAATATGGTAAAAGCAGTGTGGAGTACGGCATGGCGGGGGGTGTTCCTAAAAACCAGCGCCGCAAGGGACTGCGAGGCGAGTCAGCAGTTCCCAGTTCACTGGAACCGTCATTCATTGCTAGTGTGAACGGTAACGGCAGCAAAAATGGCAGCCAGAATGGAAACAAAGCAACTACAACAAGTTAGCTTAAGTATTTTTCTTCTGAGAATCCCTATAGACTGACGCTTCATAAAAAATCATTCTGATTTCTTGTTACTCATTACTGATGCCATTGCACTTGTGAACAGGTAATGAGTGTTACAGGCTGGTACTTGTTTGGGAATACTTTTATAGGAGTGATGAAGAAGGCGATCGCGCTAAGACTTTCAATTCAAATGTACTACGTCACCTGACAATCACTCCTATTTTACAAAAAAGACGTATCAATACTCACTAATCTACCAGGAGCAAACAAGATGGGATTTACTGAAGAGATTGCCAAGCTATCTGAACAAGTTCGTAAGCGGGCTGACCAAGTTGTTGGCGAAGAAGCTACTAAGATGGCACTGATTGTTCCTTTTTTGACTGCTGTTGGCTACGATGTCTATGATCCTAGTGAAGTCATGCCGGAATACATAGCAGATTTTGCTATTAAAAAATCAGGGCAGTTTGAAAAGGTAGATTATGCCTTAGCTATTAACGGTACTAAAGTTATGCTCGTAGAGGCAAAAGCCCGTGGGCAAAAAGCTGAGGCACATGATGGACAATTGAGCAGATATTTTAATTCACTTTCGACAACAAAAGTAGCTATCGTCACTAACGGTATTGAATACCGTTTTTTTACAGACTTGCGTGAAATAAATGTCATGGACAAGGAGCCATTTTTTACTTTTAACATCCTTGAATATGATTCCAAAGATATTGATAACCTCAAATTCTTTCACCGTGATAATTTTGATATCACAGCTATTACCAGCCATGCTGAAGAAATGGTTTATGTAAAAGGCATGACTCAGCTTGTAGGAAATCTTTTACGTTCTCCTTCTGAAGAATTTATTCGTTTCTTGGTATCTGAACTGCGTTCCTCTGACCACAGGTATGAATTTCAAGGTAAGATTAATGCTAGGATAATTGAAAAATTTAAGGTAATTGTTAAAAAGTCGATTCAGGGAAGTTTACTAGACTTAATGACAAGCTCACTTAGCCGAGAAATGTCTCAACCTGTCAAAGTTGAAGTAGAAGCAGAAATTGAAGAAGAGGAACAACCCCAAGACCCTCAAGAATTAAAAGTAGTAACAACTGCGGAAGAAATCGCAGCTTTTGAAAAAATTAAAGCGATTACGCAAATTTCAAAGAGCTACAGTTTTGAACTCAAATACAGAGACACTACCTCCTACTTTGGGATCAATCTTGGCAAAAGTACTTGGTGGTTTCTGAGACTATATCTGTCTTCACAGAAAAAAAGTTTTATTACTCGGCTAAGTGTAGATGAAGTAAAGTCTCTAGCTTCAAACTTTGAAGTGCAAGAAGTAACAGCTTCTTTGGGAGATGCCGCATCAAAAGTAATTATTTCCTCTGTCAATGATTTCGATAAACTTGGATCACTGATTCTTAAATGTTACGAGACAGAAGCAGCAAAGCATCAAGTATTCACCCCAGATGTAATCAGAATGGAAAAATCAGCTTAACTTAAGGTATCTAATACAAAACTACACCTACCCAACTATCTTTTTGCTGTCTCCCATTCTGAGTTTTGAATATTTGTAGACAAAGGCAGATTGGGAATAACAGCATAGTTAAAAGACAAAGTTATAAAACAAGTTTATTGATCAGATTCGATTTTTGCCTGCCAGCAAATTAGTGATCGCAGTACTAATCGGCTGACCTGTAAACTGTTGGTAATAAGTAAATCCAGGTGAAGGATTAACCTCGAAGCAATACCAATCACCTCCAGGTGTGCGGCGTAAATCAATGCCGCAAAGAGGTAAATTTATCGCTTTTGCCAATACTCTACACTGCTGTTCTACTTCTTCAGGTAGATGACAACCACGGATTTCTGTGGATTCATCATTTTCTGCTGCATAGCGGTAATCATCAGCTTGAGAAATTACCTCGCTGGCAAAAATCTCTGTCCCTACAACATGAACGCGATAATCTCTACCGGGTATATATTGCTGGAACTGAGTTGGACACCAAGATACATTATCAAGGCGTTCTAGATGCTCAACTCCCAGACGCGAAACTTTGCTACGGATACCACTGATTGATTTATAAATGATGTCACCGTGGAGTTCCCAAAAAGATCGCACAGCTTCGGGGTCTGTTGTAACAAGGGTTTCGGGAACTTTGAAGCCGAGTGAGCGAATTTGCTCTAACTGATAAGGTTTAGAGCCATTAGCAGCCATTGCTGACGGACGGTTAACGACAAAGGCAGGTGTAATTTCCGACCAAGACATTAAGGTGTCATCAACTGCGATCGCATGTTGCCAAGCTCGACTATTTGCACCTGCTTGGGCAATTTGAGGAAGGCGGCGCGAGTCATAGGGGCGCAAATACGCTGCTGTAATTTCACTCAAATCAATTTTTTGATACCAAGTGCGAATTTGCCCTTGGACGGGTAGTTGTAAGCGATCGCCTACAGAAAGTTCAATTTCAGTATCTAAAATATCTCGTTGGTCGAGGAATACTGTAGGTATGCCTAGACTAGTTAATTCTGAGTGAACTGCTGCTAAGGGAGATTCTTCGGTAATACCCCACAATAAAATCAGCATTTGGCATTACCTCCACTCAAATACTCAAGTATGGCATCGGCAACATCTGGTGCAGAAATATCAATCCACAAGTCAGCGCCCAAAAACTCTGCTGGGGATTCGCTACTGCTAAAATGAACAGTCAACAAATCAACTTGAGCAGCATCAGCGATGCGTCTGGCGTGTGAAGCTAAGGTTTTTTCAACTTCACCCAAACAGCGATCGCCCACCACTGTCACCTTTACCGAAGATTTTTCGAGAACCTGGGGACACACATTTGCCGACATTGAACTTTGCCGTCGCACCGGACATACTGGAATACCCAGTTGAGCAGCCGCATAAACCCATTGTTCAGGTCGCCAAGCAGGCCCTAATAAATATGTCGGCGTTGGTCTGTTCAAGACTGGACATTTTAAGCTAGACAACCAAGCAATTAAAAAAGCATTCATTTCCGTAGCGATGTATGCCCGGTCTTCAGGAACGATGTGCAGAAGTTCCTGTTCAAAAATAGAAGGTAGGCGAGTCAAAACGCCAGTGATTTGATCGAGAGCACTCGCAACCCCACCTACCACTGCTGCGGGGGATGAGGAAGAATTTTCTTCCCCTGCTTCCCCATCAATAGAACTCAAGTAATGTCGCCATCCAACCACTGACAAATCTTCAGGTGTCAGTAGGCTGACACCATGACCATGAGCCGCCCAATTAGTAACCAGCGCCTCGGCGGCTTTGTCATGACGACTGGCGACAACAACCAACACTCTTGCTTAATTCCTTGGTTGATTAACTACTTGTTGACCGACGCTTGGGCGTTCTTGGGGCTGGATGAAAGATTGCCCATTTGCCTGTTCTATTTGATCAAGACGTTGAGCCATCAGACCGATTAGCCGCTGTAGGTCATTTGAACCATCTGCTGAAGCCAGATTTTCAACTTGACTTGTCTCAGGGAGTTTTTCAGCCTGAATTTTCTCGAAGTCTTTATCTTTCTGAACTTTCTCGAATTCTTTGACTTCTATCTTCAGTTCCTTGGTACTTTTCAACGCCAGCGGCCCTGTCAGTGTAAACAAGCTTCCACCAGTAGATGTGGGCAGAGAATAGGCTAATTGATCGAAGTCAAGATTGCGAATAGTTAAATCTTGAGGTAGGAATGTACCTCTCTGTTCAGGCGTTAACAGCAGATTAACTGGAGTTGCCGCAGAGGGAGAATTTACTAAGATTTCCACATACCCGCGAATTTCTAGGTTTGCTGCTTGTAATATCTCTGGCTTGGTGACATCAGGTAGTAAGGTAACTAAAGCTGTGTCGTTGGCTGAAATGCCTACACTGAAGGTAAATCTGTTGGGATCGCCTGGAACAGGAGTTAGATCACTAAAATTGTTAGCTCCTGTGACATCGCTGATTGTTACGGTGTCGGCTACATTTAATTGCGGTGTAGTTGCAGTGAATTGCAGCGTCAATCTTACATTGGAGTTGCTAGTATTGGCGATGGTTAAAAAGTAACCTTGGACAACTGTGCGAGCAACAGCCCCGCCACCAGGAGCAGTAACTGGTGTAATTGGCTTTACTAGCAGTTCAAAGGTTGAGACTAAAGTTGGTCTTTGTCTGATGATTCCAATTCCGTTTGATATGTCTGTCATCTGTTTGTTTACAGCGAAACTACATATCTAAACTAACTGCCTAGACTTATTGACGAGTAGTACCCCTAAGGGTAATATTTCGGACAAAAAAAGTGGCTCTGCAACCAGCAGAACCACTAACTAAAGCTTTTGCAAATCTGTTATAACTTAACGAACTGCTCCTTGAGCAGAAACAGTATCAATCGGTTTCATCAGGTACAGCCGCAATAACTGCCAGCCATTGGAGATGTAAAGTGGCAGTTTTTGGAAGAATTGCAGGAATTTGGGAGTGTTGGAGTTAGCGATCGCACCCAACCTCTCGTTATTGCTTATACAAGTATCCAACCGCTGATAAAACTCTGGATTTTCTACATCCAGCATCAGCGGGAATACGCGACCTGCGTTTTCGTTAGTCTTCTTAATTACATGGATGTCGTATTCTCGCGCATCCAATCCAAGGGTGGCATAAAAGTCCTTACGTTGGATGTCATTAAGATACATTGTCGCAAATACCGACAATAGGAAGAAGCGACTCCACAGCTTTGCTTTCCAATCATTCAATATTTGCGGCTGGGATTTCATGATCGCATCAAAGAAATCGCCGTGACGGTTTTCATCTTGACACCAGTTCTCAAAGAACCGGAAGATTGGATAAACCCGGTCTTCGGGATGCGCTTCTAAATGGCGATAAATGGTGATATAGCGCCAATAACCGATCTTCTCAGAAAGATAAGTAGCGTAGAAGATGAATTTCGGCTTAAAGAAGGTATAACTGCGGCTCTTAGTCAAAAACCCTAAATCTAGAGACAGATTAAAGTCCGACAAAGCTTTGTTCAAAAAGCCAGCGTGACGTGCTTCATCCCGTGACATCAGGTTAAAGCACTCTGCCAAGACGGGGCTTTTTCCTTTCAAGCGACGGCCAAGTTCTTTATACAGCAAAAAGCCGGAAAACTCTGCTGTACAAGAACGTTCTAGAAATTCAACAAACAATTTGCGAGTTTCCCCATCAATATGATCCCAGGATTGTTCAAACTCGGCATCCCGAACAAAGTGATGGCGGTTGTAGTCGGTGCGGAACTCTTCGAGAATGGCTTGTAACTCGTCTTCATTGACCGAGATATCCATCCGCGCCATTTCATCAAAATCGGTAGTATAAAACCGAGGTGTTAACAGGGTTTCTTTTGCCGGGACTTTAATCCCTGGCCGGATTTCTTCAAAGCCTGGTTTTTTGAGGGAATCTACCATGTCTTGATTGCTCTTTCGTCTTTATTATCTTAAGTAGACCAGAAAGCCAAGGTTAAAGCTCTGGCAAGGCGTAACAGCCCACAATAATCCAATTGTATAAAGTTCAGTCTACCAAGGTGCGGGTGAGAAATTTGTAAGCAAAAGATTAAGAGTTGCAACAATCATTCAATGTTTACGGAACCAAGAATCGCGGATCAGTAGTCAAATAAACGTAGTTCAGTGATTAGAACTGTTTCGATCAAGTGGAGTAGCACGCACTTCTTGTATTCTCAATGCACTGCTATCTCAGTAATTTTCTATAGTTGTGACTACAACATGGAAAACCCATCTCCGACAACAAGAGCAAATCCAAAGGGTTGAAAACAAGATGAATCTTGAAAACAATCAACAGAAAGACCGACTCCTTGTCTCTTATATTTTGTGTGCAGTCGGATTTTTCGGCTTGGGAGGGCTACACCGCTTATACAATGGCAAAATAGGGACGGGTTTGTTGTGGCTGTGTACTTTTGGTTTGTTTTACATAGGGCAGACGGTGGATCTGCTTCTTATCCCCAACATGGTTGACGAATACGAACGCAACCTGAGATTAAAAGCGGGTGTATCTCCCTTGGGTGTGCCGTTAAATCAAACAGTGGTTGCCTCTCAAGTCCACCGCCCAACAGGCAACCAACTGATGATTAAACTGATTGAAGCGGCGGAAAACAAAAGTGGTATTTTAACTGTTACTCAAGGCGTAAAGTTCACGGGAGCTAGCTTTGCTGAAGTTGAAGCTACTCTCAATGAGATGTACAAATCTGGTTACGTGAAAATAGATAACGACCCCAATACTGGAGCCGTTATATACCATTTCCATGAACTTTAAATTGTCATTAGTCATTTGTTAAAAAACTAATGACAAATGACCAATGACTAATTTATACCTAGCCACTTTTGACCGTCCAAGCGCTGAACTAAGCCAAAGACCAACAAATCGAGGGTAATTTTGCGCTCATCGATTAAGAATGACTCAAGAGTGCTAGGTTTTTTGCCTTCATTACAGGAAAATCCCTTTTTCCCTTGAATATCTTCTTCGGGAAAATACAGGTTAAACTGACGCTGACCTTTTTCTTTCCAACTGCCGATAATTTGCCAGCATTCTTCAGCAGATTCAAAGCCAGTGATTGGCACTTTCTGCTTGGCAAAAGACACTTGTAAATCTTGCACACCTTGTTGAGCGATCGCTTTTTGTAAAGCTGGCAAGTAGTCTTGCTCAATGAACTCTACAAATGGCTTGTCTTCAACAGATGGAGCTTTTTCCTTTTTGGCGGCTTTAGCTGCTGCTGCGGGTTTTTCTTCTGTTGCGGCGGCTGGTTTCTCGCCTACTGCGGCTTTAGCTGCGGCTGCGGGTTTTTCTCGCCTGGGGGGTGTAGCAACTGGTTTCGCAGCATTTGGGTTAGTTTCTGGATTTGCGGCTTTAGGGTCTGGCGTGTTAGCAGTAGGAAGGTCTGTAGCTTCGGGTGAATCTGTACTAGGAGCGTGTTCTTCAGCCACACTGGGAGCTTGCTTGTCAACAGTGCTGGGAGCTACTTCTCCCGCTTGATTGTGATTGGTTGGGTCTGCCATTGCTCAGGTCAATCCTTTAATCTAGCTTTCGGAGCGATCGCTCACCTTGATGTATCGGGTATTTTCATTTTGACATACTAGTGCAGCAGGGCAGAATTCGTAATTCGTAATTCGTAATGGGCTTCGCCCCGCTACGCTAACGTAATTCGTAATTCTTATACCACAAGGGTTTTACTGATTTGGAAGGGGTGGTTTGCTTTCGCAGTGCTGTATGCAGTGCTGTATGTAGTAATGCAGTAATGCAGCAGGACATTCATAACTGTACAGTTAAAAATAACGCAAAGGTTTAAGACATAAGCTTTTTTCCACTTTAAATTCCCTTGAATCCCATACCAGTTTCTACCTGTTGCTTTGCTGGAGTAGAATTCACTTTCTCAGATGCAACTCTGTTAGTAATCTTATGCCAAGTGCCAAGCTGGCTCAAGAATATGCCTACTAAAATCACGCTACCACCAATATATTGAGGTAGGGTTGGGGCTTCACCTAAAATTAAATAAGCTGCTAGGATGCCTGCAATTGGGCTAAATGAGCTAACTAAGGAAGCCATAGATACAGTGGCAGTTTTCAAGCCTTTAATCCAAAAAGACTGACCTAGTACCACAATTAACCCACCATAGAGAAACATCCATTGCCACAAGAACGGTGAGAGAACATCAGCAAAATGATCGCTACCATAGAGGACTAAAGCAATGAAGAAAAAGATTACAGTTCCTAGTGCAGTCCGAAAAATGCTATAGATTCCCAAAGGTATCTGCGAAAGGTATTTCTTACCAAGAATCGTAGAAGCGGCTATGGCCACAGATCCTACTGCTGCCAAAAGTTCTCCTATGCCTAAACCGAAACCTCCCATGTTCATCATGGCATCTGTTGGAGGCTGAAGAATGATAGTTAGGATAACACCGATAAACGCTGCGATCGCTCCGATAAATTCCCAAATATTTACGCGTTCCCTCAATAACCAGACTGATAAAGCCAAAGTTAGAGGCGGTTCCAAACGTCCCACCAAGATGACATTGTTCACCCCTGTGAGTGCTAATGCCTGAAAAATTAAGCCAGGGGCTAAGGCTCCTGATAAAATAGCTACTGCTGTTAGACTGACCCAATCCGTCCTTGAGAATTGCTTCAAAGTAGCTTTGTTCCACTGTCGCCCATAGATTAGGATCAGAAGTATCAAGGCGCAAAGGTTTCCCACGAATAAAACATTACACAAAGAAATCGGATTGCGATTGCCGATAAAATGTTCAGCACCAATTTCTGTTAGCTTCCGAGTAACTGCGCCAGAAGCTGCAAAAATTACCATTGCTAGCCAGAGATATGTTTGTCCCGAAACTCTATGGATTAGGCGATGTGGTCTTTTGGGTCTAGTCACAATAACACCACTGCAATGAAAGCATTGCTCATTATATTAAGTTGCGCTTACGCAGTTAAAAATGAGTTTTGTTGAGAAAATACTTAAATTATGCTGTGGCTTTAAACTACCATCCTTGCCTGAGAAAGCGCTGAGAATCAACTAAATTTTCTTAAGGGATAAATTCATAAAAATAGTGGCTTAGTTTCAATAGGTTCTCACTCCCGCCTGAGATGCTTGGGATGTTCAGGATAAAACAAACAAGAGGAGTCACAAATGAAACTCGCGCCCCTACTTACAAGTTTTGCTTTGGTTGGTTTTTTCACAGTTTGGGACGCACCATTAAAGGTGATTAATCCGTTATTAGTCCAAGCATCAGCAGCCGAAGAAATGTCTGTAGCACAGAAACTAGATTTACTTACTAAGAGTAAGGGTCAGATTGGTAGTGGTGATCAACTGCGTCGTTTCTTTTTTGCTGACTTGGAGCCAATCGGTATCCAGCTAGGTGGTGCAGGTCATGTAGTTAACCTTTATAACAAAACCAATGATGTCACATTCGCTTACTGTTCACACTACGATGTGATTGTAGCAATTAAGAAAGGTAAGGTGACAAAGTTTGAACCCAACGAAGTGAAGTAATACTAAATCGACTTTTCAATTAATATTTTGCTCAAACTAGAGGATCTATTTGATTACATCTAGGACTTAGACAAAAATAAACGCTGTAGGGGTAATTCATAAATTGCCCCTACATAAAAATCAGTGTTTTGGCTATTGTTGCGTAAATTCTAATATTGTAGGTTGCGATGTTTAACAACAAGCCGATCTACATCTAGGATCTAAAAATATTGAACAAGGTGTTTAAGCTTCTTGTCTCAACAAACTTGATGTTATAAAGTTTCACAAATAATTGATATTAAGATTTACCAGCTACTACAATCTCTTTGAAGTTACTGCTAGAGTCAGTTACACCTTTCAAAATGTTATTTGATGAGCCTGTAGACCCTATCGTTATTTCTGTCAAAACTAATTTATTGTTCTCAATCGATAGACAAATATCTGTTCCTGCAATGACTTTTTTTAAAAAGTTCGTTAACTTTTCACCATGTTTTTCTCTTTTTTGGTCAAAGCATGGAATTTTCTCTCTCAATATCTTGTGAATTTGAGGTATATGAATGCCTCCTTGTTTAAGCTGATTTAAGTACTCAAAATTTTGCTTTAATTCCTGCAAAGTCTTCTTGGTTACCACTAAAATATTATCATTTAATGAACTATCGCTATTTACTTGATGAATTGGAATCTCCTCTATTTTTGCTTGGGGAGTAGGTATAGGTATAAAGCGATCACAAACAGACTTGAGAACCCGATTAATTTGTCCTTCGTAAGCACATCCAATTACAGTCTTTCCATATTCATGAAGCTTTTTAGCTAAAGCGGCAAATGCACCATCACCTGATACAATAACGAAAACTTGTAAGGTAGGACGACTCTGGGCTAATTCCATCACATCAATGGCTAGTTGCATATCTGCTGCATTCCGTTTATGACTGTAATCAAAAATTTGAATTGCTTCAATGCCAAGTTCTTGAATTTCATTCTTGAGTAGCCTTAATCGAGAATCACTCCAGTCAGCATAAGCGCATTGGATAGCAATTTTATTAACTACGCTAGTGTTTTCCAGATTTGTTTGAATTTGTTTCAGAGAAAAATTTAAGTTAGGGTTGCTTCTACCCATTGTTAAGTTTTCAATATCATAAAAAATAGCTGTATTAAACTGCTCAATCTTAGGTGAAGCATGAGCCGTGGTGGTAACCTGTTCTACACGAATTTGACGCTGCTTCAACTCTTGTAACTCAGCTATTAAAGACGTTATTTCTCGCGTTGATTCGGAACTACTTACTTCATGTTGTAACTGTGCAATTGTTGTTTTTAAGTCCTTGACTTGCAGCTTTGCTTGTTGTAATTCTTCTTGTAATTGCTCAGTTAATGTATTAATTTGACTCTGGGTTTGTACAGTCTGATCCCGAAGTTCACCAATGGTTCTAGAGAGAATTTGCTGGCGTTGCTGATAAGCTATTACCAAAGCTTGCTTGACAATATCCCATTCTTTGGGAAAAGCCTCATGGGTACACACTTGTAAAACTGCTTCATAACCAGCGATTGCAATTTCTAGATTACTCGCAGGGTTCCCTTGTTCAAACTCTTGAATAATGGTACTCAGTTTGATAAGGACTCTAGCTAAATTAATAGCAATTGCAGGTTCTTGAGCAAAGCGATCGCTTACCCATTTTCGCAAAATTAAAGCTAAATTTTCGTTGAGTTTGCTTAAGTTATGTTGTAATATTGGATAGATTTCCTGATTTTGATAAGTTGCTCTTAATAAATCAATCAGGAAGCTTTGCTCCTGGCTAGCAGCTTCATTTGGCATAGCTAAATCCCTGACAATACATCTTTTAAGTTAGTATTCCCAAGTTTTATTACTATCTAACAATTAAAGTGGCGTAATCCAATAAGTAATGCCTCTAACAACTTGTCTCTTAAAACCAAATAGAGGTAGATTCTCTTCAGTTAAACCTACATAAGTCCAATGTGGAACATCATTTTCTACAGTTTGAAACCAACCATTTTCATTAAGAGCTTTTCTTTGTTCTTTACTACCTACGCGTAAATCAATTGCTAATCCCCAGAGATGTTGTGAAGTTCCAGGAGGTGCAACTAAACCGAGAATTTTTGTCTCTTTACCCTCTTTAACTTTTGCCAAAACTTGTTCATTAGCATATTTGTGCCAAAATCTTAAATTCGTGTTAAAAGTGCGAGTGCAATCACCAGAACCATAACCAGATTTTAGCGGTATTTTTTGTAGCGATCGCGCTTTATTTAAAGCATCAGCCGCCGAATTTTGTAAATAACAATCCCTAGTGCCATCAACATGACCCATTGTTAAAGTAGCTTGAAACTCTTGGGTTTCTTGTTCATTAGCAAAGATATATTTTGGCGGTAGTTTAATCCCGACATCTTGATTTACAAAGACTGCACCATAAGCTCGTAGCAAAATATATTCATAAGTACCAGTCTGGGGAACTGGTAACTTCCTGGCGATCGCAGATAAAAAACGCTGTTGCTCATTTAATTCTTGGTTGGGAATAAATGGTTCTAATATTGTCTTTTTAGAGGTATCTGTACAAGTTAATAAATCACTACTCAAGCATCCATTTAATGGTTGGGCAGTTCTAGCTAATTTGTGATGCGTAATCTCATTACTAGCTACTAAGATAAAAATCATCAAGATAACTATACTAATGAAGGTCGCCTTTCTGACAATTTTAGTAATATTTTTTTTCTTTCTGATGGGGAGTTTCATTTTTAAATAATTGTTTAGTTGATTTAAGAATAAAAGTGATAAATCTCTTGTAATCTGTTAATGATGAGTTACAGCCAAAAATGATATAGATAAAAGCAGAGAATTTATCACGTTGATATATGCCTCTATATAACTTATGCAATATATCTAATATAGAACCGTAACAAATCAGCTTATTCTCATGGTTAGCTATGTGAAAGATTGCTGTGGTAAATAAACTGGAACATTGCCACGATTCTTAAAAAATATTATATTTTTTACTTATTGCTCAAGTTAAAAAAAGAAACTTGTCTCTAATTGAGTACTAGTAAATTTGATAACTTTTTTATTAGAAAGATACATCCATGAAACCACTGGAACAGTTAAAATTGGAAAGAACTCTAAGCTTGCTGATCCTGTAAGTATGACCATGCACAATTCCGTTGAATTCCAAGACGCTTTTGATGTCATAGTCGTCGGTGCAGGTCACTCCGGTTGCGAAGCAGCTCTCGCCTCTGCACGCCTCGGTTGTCGTACCCTGCTATTGACGCTCAACTTGGATAGAATCGCTTGGCAACCTTGTAACCCAGCAGTGGGTGGCCCGGCCAAATCTCAGTTGACCCATGAGGTAGATGCACTTGGCGGAGAAATTGGTAAAGTAGCAGACCGCACCTACCTGCAAAAACGTATCCTCAACTCTTCACGGGGGCCTGCTGTTTGGGCATTACGCGCCCAGACAGACAAGCGCGAATATGCAGCGGTGATGAAGAATATTGTCGAGAACCAAGAAAACTTGACAATCCGCGAAAGTATGGCGACAGATTTGGTGCTGGGTGCTAACGGTGAAGTTATCGGCGTTGAAACTTATTTTGGTGTCGGGTTCCAGTGTAAAGCAGTTATCTTAACGACTGGCACCTTCCTGGGGGGCAAAATTTGGGTTGGGAACAAGTCAATGCCAGCCGGACGGGCTGGAGAATTTGCGGCTGAGGGATTGACACAAACCCTGAATCGTCTGGGATTTGAAACCGGAAGACTCAAAACTGGAACTCCAGCACGGGTAGACAAGCGATCAGTAGATTATAGTAAAATGCTCATCCAGCCAGGGGATGAAGATGTCCGCTGGTTTAGCTTTGACCCAGATGCGTGGGTAGAACGGGAACAGATGCCTTGTTACATCACCCGCACAACCGCCGAAACCCATCGCCTAATTCAAGATAATTTGCACCTATCGCCAGTTTATGGCGGTTGGGTGGAAGCGAAAGGGCCACGTTATTGTCCCAGTATTGAAGATAAAATTGTGCGCTTTGCCGATAAGGAAAGCCATCAAATCTTTATTGAACCAGAAGGACGGGATATACCTGAACTTTATATCCAAGGTTTTTCCACAGGGTTACCAGAAAATTTGCAATTGCAAATGTTGCGGACTCTCCCCGGTTTAGAAAAATGTGTGATGCTGCGTCCCGCCTATGCTGTGGAATATGACTATTTACCTGCAACTCAGTGTTACCCCACACTGATGACTAAGAAGATTGCCGGGCTATTTTGTGCTGGGCAGATTAACGGCACCACAGGTTATGAAGAAGCCGCAGCTCAAGGGCTTGTGGCGGGAATTAACGCAGCTCGATTTGTTCGCTCTCAAGAAATGATTGTTTTTGCCCGTGAGCAAAGTTACATCGGGACGCTAGTTGATGACCTGTGTACAAAAGACCTGCGGGAACCTTACCGGATGCTCACTAGTAGGTCTGAGTATCGGTTAATATTGCGTTCTGATAATGCTGACCAACGCTTGACACCCTTGGGGCGGGAAATTGGTTTAATTGACGATCGCAGATGGGATCTATTTACCCAAAAGCAGCAAAATATTACCACAGAAAAACAAAGATTGCAAGCTACACGAGTCAAAGAACATGATGAAATGGGAATAGCGATCGCATCTAATACCCAACAAGCAATCAAAGGTTCAATTACTCTCAATGACTTGCTGCGCCGCCCGGGATTCCATTACGTTGACCTCGACAGGTTTGGACTGGGAAACCCCAACCTCAACCGTGCCGAGAAAGAAGGTGCAGAAATTGACATCAAGTATTCTGGCTATCTCGCTAGGCAACAAAATCAGATTGACCAAATTGCTCGCCAAGCGCACCGCCAGTTACCTGCGGACTTGGACTATACAACAATTGATACTCTTTCTAAAGAGGCACGCGAAAAACTAACTCACGTAAAACCACTCACTCTTGGTCAAGCTGCACGTATTGGTGGTGTAAACCCAGCAGACGTTAACGCTTTATTATTATATTTAGAATTGCGTAGAACCAAGAGCCAATCAGAGTTTCCAGCATTAGCTTAACACAAGCTTGATAAAGACTGAGTATAGTAGTAGGGAAGGAGATTGGTATGATAGATGACATAAATAATAGTAGTGGCATCATCAACAATCCCCAGATTAAAGTTGACTTTAATACCAACGCTCAACCAACTCGTCTCAATAAGACGGCGGATTGGATATTTTATCTGTAATCCTAATTCCCAGGCAGTAGGCGCGGCGTTTCCTCGTCCTAGCAACAACCCAGAAAGTCTATGTTACAAGAAGCCAGCACCCGTCTCATAGTACCGGAACCATCAGAAGACTTAATCGCCAACGAGCCTTGGTCGATAGAAAACTATGCTGATGGTTTAATGGATGAACTCTTTGCCGATATCGACTCCATTCTGGATGTTAGTGGTAATCTGCTTTCTCAAACCGTTAACCACAGTAGGCAGAAGAAATCGAACCAGTCTGTTGCTGGGGTTTCTCCCCAACCTCAACGCCAGCCGCCTCCAGAAAACGTGCTGCAAACAGTTACGATACCGCAGATTATCTTACCGAACACAGTGAATCAAGCAGTACAGTCAGTTACTCAAGATAACCACAAGCACTTGAGTACCGTTGTATTTGACACCGCCACCGTTAAACCAGTTAGTAGAAAGCATCAGAAAAGTAGTCGGACTTTGGGCAAACTGCTGATTGTGGGCACAACTTTAGGCGTGGCGATCGCTGGTATGATCTACCTGGTACAGTCTGGAGTCGTATATCTTTTAAATACCAACTTAACCCAGCCAGCTCTTCTAGTGCCGCAACCGCAGTCACAGTTGCCCGTAAAAACAGAAATTGAGGCAGAGTTAGTTGACTACATGCTGGGAGCACTGGCAGTTATAGATAAGCAAGGAGCAAAAAGCAATCAAAAATCTTTCACCCCTGGATTCTCCAGTCAGGCAAATACTAACCAAATAGCTCTTGGTAACCAGCAAACAACTGGTAATCTACCACCACTTCCACTTTTAGCAAACAATACACCACCAGTCCCCAACCGTTCTGGAAGCGTTGTTGAGCGGATCTACGTTCCCGTTTATCAAGCGCCGTCGCCAATGCGCTATGCGCTGCCGGCTATTCCTGGGACTCCTACACTTTTACCACAAGTTGCTAATGCGTTAAAGGGATCTCAACCGAATGTTGTGAAAAATGCCCTGAACACGGTGCGACAAGCTGCCAAGCCTGTAACTGTGAATATGTTAGCTGCGGCTGTAAGAGCCGAACTCAAACCTGTAGCTGCGAAAACTGCACCCATTACCGTGCGGCAAACACCCAAGCCTTTGCCTGCATTACCAGTAGTTCCATTACGTGCAGCACTCGCCCCAGAGTCAGAACCAACTATTACCCAAGAACAAGTATATCCGGCAACTGCGATCGCAGTTGCTCCGAGTAATACCTTAGAGGGATTGCTAGAGTTGGGTAACAAATCTGCCGCTTTGTTTAAAATTGATGGCGTGACTCGTCGCATAAATATGGGTGAAAGCATTGGCTCAAGTGGTTGGACATTAGTAGATGTTAGTAATGGTGAAGCTGTTATCCGCCGTAACGGCGAAGTGCGATCAATTTACGCAGGGCAGAAGTTATAAGAATAAGCTTTTTAAACCTCTCCCTAGTTGAGAAGAGGTTTAGATAGTGGTGAAATCCAATGCATCAACTCACCAAGAATTAGCTCCTCACTGGTGGGTTAATTTCAAAATGAATATGATTATCGTGACCATTTAGAGAAACACAAAGTCTTTCTTTAATTAGCTGTTGATCGTTGAAAAAGACTGCCCGTACCAGTTTTTGCTTCCGAATAGACTTGAGAATAGCTCGTGCAGCATCTTGATCATATTCAGAACTTGACCAAATAATGCCACCAAAATATCGATTTGTTTTGGGTAAGTAAACATCGCACATCATGCCAGTTTCATGTCCATGATGGTCGGGAGTATCTCCTCCATGAGGAAGGCTAACATCGTTAATTGCGAATGGAGCAGCTGTGGGGTGAGTATTACGATAACTGTTTTGATAATCTTGGGCAATTTTTTTAATAACATCAGCTAACCAGTGTGTTCCAAAATCGTGGTTATCTTGGGTGTCTTCCAGTTCACCGTTAACGAAACCATTATCAAGGTCGCTTTTTGGCATCAACTCCCACCGTGGTGCGTTAGCTGCTTGCAACCATCGATGAGTGATTCCACCAACATCAACTCGACCATCACCATTAACAGTACTGCGACCAGCAATAATTGACTGAAATAGTTTGATTGCGTCAAAGAGTCCTCTGTCTATGTCTGCACGGTTAGGATCACCTACCCATGTGTAGCCTAGATCATGCAATCGTGCCTTAATAGCTTTAACATCATCAGCTTTATTGACTCCGCCAATTCCCACACTACCACCGAGTTTAATTACCTTCGCCCCTGGTAAACTGGATGCTGTAGGTTGTTGAGTGTTCTCATCGTCCTTGTAATCGAAAGGAACAACAACTTTAATTTGGATCTCTAGAGTTTGATCATCAACAGCAATTATCATGCGGCGATCGCCTTCTTGTTTAAAGACTAAATCAAATTGCCATTTGCCATCCTGACTAATTACTACATTTGGGGCTGGAAATTTGTCATCAATCATCACCGACAAAATTTTGCCACTGTCCTCTAAACGAGCTATACCTTCAACCCTGAAACTTTGTCCTACTTCGACTTCTTTTGGCGCACGAATTAGCTGTAGTTTTTCTACCGGAGCAATTTTAACTCCACCGGCATTAGCCAGTAAATTCTGTGCCTCTGGAAGTAAATTCACAACTTTATTCACATAGTTAGGATCGGATGAATAGCCTTTACCCTTGAGAAAGCCAAGGAAATTTTCTGGCGTGTTGGTATGATCTTCTAAGCCTTTATAGGGAGTACGAGTTAAAAACTTCCAATAACCAATAATAAAAGCGTCTATATCTGTAAATTTACAGAACTCAACTTCTTCTGGCTCAGAAGGAACTTTGATTTTCAACGGTTCGGCAAACCCTTTCATATCAGGATCTCGCCATTTTAATCCGGCAAAATTGTTAGCATGGACAGCAAGATCGCTTTTCCCTCTAGTAGACTCTAGTAACCATTGAGCAAGGGTAACTTCTTTTAAAATTTGCCGATTTATCTCAGAAACTCTTGCCGTATCAACGCCAAGATATGTAAATATTACTGCTAAATCTTTATTAAAATAATTGTTGACTAAATTATCTAGTAATGACATATCTTTGTCCTATTAAAAACTTTTTGCAGATCCCCCAATTCTTTAAGAATTCGAGGATCTAGGTGTTAAAAAATAATTTAGATATAATTAGTTAATTTTTTTCTATAACTTTGGCATGTCCAGCAAAAACAAAATGTCTATCTCGGTTTCCTTTACTTTTATCAGGCCACTTAACCCAGTAATGGTTTTCTTCAAAACGGACATCTAAAATGGGGTAACTCCCTGGTTCAAGATCGAATAGAGATTCTTCTGGTAGCTCTGATGCTTGTTCTGTGGAAGGCTTTAAAACTGTTTTTGTTGTAACTTCCAAAATGTAATTTTTATCAGATTTAGCTTCATCATCTGACTCACCAATTAATCCATCTTTAATTGCTTCGGCCATTTTTTCAGCATCAAAGCGATCCATGTCTACTTTGGCATCACAAAAGCAGCACTCAATTAAAATAGCTGGCATTTGTGTATTTTTGATAACAAAGAAATCTGCATTTTTAACTTTTCTATCATTGAATCCAAGCTTAACAATCTCTTTTAAAACTGATTTAGCAATACCTTTTGATGTATTGCTAATGGCAAAAATTTCTGTGCCATTAGCTATAGTGTTGAACTTATTAAAGTGAATCGAAATAAAGACGTTAACGTTATTGGCGTTTGCTTTATTGACTCGTTGTCTCAGAGAATCGTTTACACTACTAGCACTTGTGGGAGTGCAATCAATAACCGTATGACCTGCGGCTTTTAGCTTTTGGATCAACTTTGTACCAACTGCTTTCGTTAAAATATCTTCTTGTTGGATACCTGTTGCCCCTGTATCGTGAGGAGGGCAATTGTGTCCCATATCAATACCAAATTTCATAGAGTTGATGTCCTTTTTATAACTTGAGAGGTATGGTTTAACTCACTATACTGTATTAATTATTAACCCGATGCGATCGCTCTGTCGGTGAGAAAAAGTGAGTTGTTACTGTAAAAAAATGTAACTTTTTACGTAAAAATATGATTAAAAAGAGAAATTTCATAAGTTCAACCTATAAATAAAGCAGACTAACCCATGACGGCACAAGAGGCGCTGAATCTAGTCGATACTCTTTTATGGTCTACCTTTGGGCAAAGACTTAATGATGTTCAATCTGTAGTCTTGCTGGAAAGTTGGCTGGGACGCACCTATGCGGAAATTGCGGTGCAGATAAGTTATGAACACGACTACATCAAACAAGTAGGTTCTCAGTTGTGGCGAGAGCTTTCTCAGGTAGTTGGTGAAGAGGTGTGTAAAAAAAATATCCAATCTGTTTTGCGTCGCTATCAGCAGTCTCAAAGTAGTGGATAATGAAAGAGCGATGTCTACGACGGGCTATACCTACGCAGTTGGCCGTTTCATACTAGTAATCTCATAAACGCCAACGATGTCTCATTATAATTCATATAATTACTTATTAAGTACCGCTTTGTGCTTTCTATAAATATTACTAATTAGTAATTATTTGATCATCACTATTCCTGATCGCTTAAGTAATATTATTTAATATTGCTAGAGGGTTTGAGATTTTTGTGCAAGAGTTAGTAAATAGGATTTTCTTTTTGACATACAGATAAAAGCAGACATTCCCAAACTAGCCTTGGTTGAGCGTAAGAAAGCAAGTATTTACGAGCTTGTTCTAGCTGGTTGATGATGCTAGGTTGATGCCACTGCTGCCAGTAGAATTGCTGAAGATAATCAACTAACCACAGTTGGGCTTCTGTATCTAAATCTTTATCGATTTTCTTGGCTAACTCCAAGGCTTTGCGGTAGGAAGCAGGGGCTTTTTTCAAATCTTCGAGTAACTCAGGGGGAATAGTTTGTAATTGCTCGTAAGATGCGATCGCACTTCCCGCACTGCCAGCTGCTATACTCAATACCGCCTGATTTGGCAAAATTTCCTGATGACCAGTTTGTGTGAGTACAACAGCCAAAGACTGTGCATCTAAACGATAAAAAGGAATGCGTTGACAGCGTGACACCAAAGTTGGCAAAACAGACTCAGGTGTAGGTGCAATTAAAATTAACGTCGCTTGTCCCGGTTCTTCTAAGGTTTTAAGTAAAGCATTCGCTGCTGCTTCTGCCATTGTTTGCGCTTCTTCCAGCACTACCACATTTCTCGGTGCTTCCAAGGGCGGACGACTGAGAAACTCGGTAATTTCCCGAATTTGCTCTAGCCGAATTACAGGTGGTGCTTTACGCTTAAGTCCTTTCTCGGCTGCTTCTGTTGCTGTTAATCGTTGTCCCTGGTATTGGTACGTTGGTTGCACCCACAACAAAGCTGGATGGTTACCTTGACGCAAACGGTTTTGTAAAGCCGTAGTGACTCCCATCTCACTCGAAAATAGCAATTCCACAAAACACCTAGCTGCTAAACTCCTTCCTACACCATCTGGCCCCACAAATAGATACGCTGGAGCAATCCGGTTTTGTCTAACAGCTTGAGTGAGTAATTCTATGGCTTGCTGTTGTCCTACAATTGGTGTAAATGGGTTAATAGTCACGTCGCTTCACTCCGAATTCAAAATTCAAAATTCAAAATTAATAATCCCCATAAATTTAGAGGCTTGTATCATGAGTCTGTTTCGGTCATTAATCAAGGATCAATAGTCAAAAATAAAACAGGAGTTTTATAAGTATACTTTTAGCTAATTAATACTTTAATCAGTTTTTGTGAAGAAAAGCAAACATTATTAAATCACTTTTTTAGTTTCGATAATATGAATAGACATAAGGATTAAAGAATAAGGGTTTAAATTCGGAAATTATCGCCTGCTAACTATCTGCAAGTTTTTACGGTGATTTGAAGCTAAATTTTGCGGTTACTTTAAATCAGTGAACTGTTAAACATCCTTTAGGGTATCTAAATGTTAGTGAGGATGTTGGCAAAAAATTGCCACAGCTAAATATTAAAATATTCGGTGATGGTGCAATTACTACTATCAACGATACAAATTCTTACACCTTCTCCCGGATGATTTTTTACCTATTTTCCTTTGATGAAAACTGTAAAGCTAGGTAAAGCTCCGCTGATTATTTTGGCATTTGTACTGGTAAAAAACGGTGATAAAAATTCATAGCACCGAAATCAAGAGAAATCAAGATTGCCAAGGAGGCTGATATGGAAATCTTCGATTATGTGATTCTGGGAGCCGGACTGGGTGGACTTTCGACCGCAGCCTGTTTAACTCGACAAGGCTATCGGGTAGCAGTTCTAGAACAACATTATTTACCTGGCGGATGTTGTCACACCTTTGATTACGGGGAATACAGTTTTTGTGCTGACGTACATTACATCTCTCAATGTGGTTCTGGACAGACTATAGCCCAATTTCTCGACTATATTGATCAAGATGTACCGTTTAATAGCCTTGATCCTGACTGCATTGATCGAGTTATCACACCAGAGGCGGATTTTAAAATTCCTTTGGGATGGGAAAATCTGCGATCGCGTTTACTCTCCACATTTCCAGAAGAAACTGCTGCTATTAACCGTTATTGCAATGAAATTCAGCAACTCCACCAAGAAATTCGCAACCTAGTACAGGAAGTACGCTTGTTTGATCAGAAGTTGTCTGACTGGTTGAAGTTACCAAAATATTTGAATCTATTTTGGAAGCGGAATTGGACACTACAAGATTTGTATAACCATGTCGGTTTATCGCCTAAACTACAAGCAGTGCTGGCGGGGCAAAGTGGCGACTATGCACTACCACCCCAAGAAATTGCGCTACTCACGCACACTTCCCTAGTTTGGGACTACTCAGAAGGTGCTTATTATCCCAAACATCACTTCAAACACCTTGTTAACACCATTGCAGACGTAATTACCGCAGGTGGAGGTGTGATCAAATACTCAACCCCGGTAAGCCATATTCAAGTTAGCAACCACACTGTCCATAGTGTCCTTGCCGATGGTATGACCTATTGTGCCAGCAAAGCTTATATCAGTGACCTCGACCCCAAATTAACAGTGGAGTTAATGCATGATTTTGCAGCCCTGAGTCAAAAGGAGCATCAACGCCTCACTAGTTACGAATACTCAACCAGTGCTTTCAATATTTACCTGGGTTTAGATAGCCGCTTCGATCCCCAACGCTATGGCATCGGGAACTGGAATATTTGGTATTATCCCACAGGCGACCTGAACAGAGAATATCAACAACAATTCCAAGGTGACTTTAGCCAACCGTGGATTTTTCTCTCTTGTCCGACGATGAAATCTAGCGAACCAGGGATGGGGCCTAAGGGACATCATGTCTTAGAGATTGCCACTGTGTGTTCCTATGAACCATTTGAACATCTGCACAAAACCAACCCAAAAGCATATAAAGCCAAAAAGCGGGAAATTTATCAGCAGATTATGGCAAATGTGCGAGATTTGATTCCAGATGTAGACAACTACGCCCGGATAAAAGTTTACGGTACACCTACCACCAGTGAATTTTATCTGGGACAACCGCAGGGTAATATTTACGGTGCGAAATTAATACCGAAACAGGTTGGTTTAAATCGTCTGGGATATACGACAGAGTTACTTAACCTCTTTTTGGTAGGGGCGAGTGCTGGTTATCCGAGTGTACCAGGTGTAATTGGGAATGGGATGGATGTTGTGGAACTGCTGACAGGGCAATCGGTATGGCAGAAAGTTAAAATACCCCAGCCTTTGGTGGAAGTTGGATAATGGTGGCTTTGATGGAATGATGTCTGGCGACAAGCTGCTACGCGTCTAAGCTTGCAGTTATGATGACTGCTAAGGAATTGCTTTTGTTTTATCGCACATAGTACAGTTTTGCGTAAAATTGTAGTGTTTTTAAACGCAGGGGGACACAAAATAAACGCAAAAGTAAAGGTATGCAGAGTCTTTTTGGAGGGAATTTGTTACAACAAATTTATGCAATGTTGTACTCAGGAAGTCTCAGATGTCGCACAAACAATTTATTTATTACTGGCAAAAATGGTTACCTCCTATCTTGGTACGTGCTGCTGTACGTGCAGTGGTAATAATTTGTCTAACAGTAGGAGTGTTGGGCATCTTGGGAAGCACTGCTTCTATGAGTAATGCTCAAGCTGTTTTTCCTAGTTCTTTTGCAGCTAATGCTCAACTGGTAAGTACCACTAAGCTTATCCAAGATGAACAGACACCATTAAAATCAACAGCACTAAATGCCACTGTATATCACAGTCCCGATTGTAATTGTTGTGGCGGATGGATTGAGCACTTAAAGACACAAGGTTTTCAAATCACAGACTTTTCCACGCCTGACATCGAAACAGTCAAACAAAAGTACAACGTGCCAGATAACTTGTCATCTTGCCACACAGCAATTGTTAATGGATATGTGATCGAAGGACACGTCCCAGCAGACGACATCAAACGTCTGCTTCAAGAAAAGCCAAATGTTGCTGGTTTATCTGTTCCCCAAATGCCCGTAGGCACTCCTGGGATGGAGATGGGGAATCGAAAAGACCCATTTTCTGTGCTTTCCTTTGATCACAAGGACTCAGTTGCAGTATTCAATAAATATCCGTCCTCTTGATGTAATCTCCCTGGATTCAGAGGATGTTTTAAAAGTGGTTTTTCAATGTATTTTGGCGATTATAAATTGCCAAAGCCTTTTAAAACATCCTCACATTAACTCAATCAGTCGTGGGAAATATTACTAGTTAGCACCAGCTTTGATGAACTGCGACAAATAACTTAACCATCTCCTAAACCAGAAGCGAGATGCTGCACTTGCAACGTTTTCAGAAAGAAGGTGAATCGCATGGTTACAATCTTGCAGACTTGCATCGAGTCCCATTGCGTGATAGATTTCGCGGGCATGGCAAAAGGCATCCATCGCTTCCGATTCTCGATTGATTTTTTCTAATACCAGACCCAAATTAAACCAGGCGTTTGCTTCTGCATTTTGGTCATCAAGATTCCTTCTGATCTCTAATGAATATTGATGAAACTCAACTGCCTTTTGGTACTGTCCCAGAGCATTATAAGCATTACCCAACCCACTTAAGGCCATGCCTTCGCCATTGCGATCGCTGATTAATCTTGCTAATTCTAACCATTGCTGGTAAAACTCAATTGCCAGTTGGTACTGCCCCAACGATTCATAAGTATTGCCCAAACTTCCCAGACAAATGCATTCCTCATTCCAATCACCTGTTTTCTTGCTGATACTTAACCACTGCTGATAACACTCAATCGCTTGCTCATACTTGCCTAGGTATTCATAAGTATTGCCCAAACTTCCCAAGCAAATGCCTTCTCCAGTGCGTTGGCTTTGCCCGCCGTAGGCATCGCCTATTTTCCTGGTGATGCTCAACCACTGGTGATAAAATTCAATCGCTCGCTGGTATTTTCCCAGTGATTGGTAAGCATTGCCCAACCCAGATAAAGATTTGGCTTCCTCGAAGCGATCGCCTATTTCTTTAGCTATATCCAACCACTGCTGATAAAACTCAATTGCCAGGTGGTACTCGCCTAGTGAGTGGTAAGCATTGCCCAAACTTCCTAAACAAGTGACTTCCCTATTGCGATCGCCTGTTTCTCTGGCTTTGTGCAAGCACTGTTTTTCAAACTCAATGGACTCGATGTTATTTAGGCTCCCGGATCTAATTACTTCTGTCATTCTCTATAGAAAAGGAAATTTGTGGTCGATAGGCTGTCGATTATACAATTTTCTGTAGCTTTAGCACACCAGAAATGCAACTTATAGGCACAACTTCTCTCAAAATTTAAAAATTGTTTTTCAACATCAAACTTTCTTTTATACACAGCAATTTCTGCGTAGAAAAGGCTCTTGTTTATATTGGTAACAAGCGCACGAATATACTATAATTAAAAATTTCGCTTTTTAAAAGGATTGAAGAAAAACCAAATCAATCAGCAGCAGCATAATCAGGCAATGCATTTAGTTGGAAATTAACAGCACTGAGATAATTTTGGTCGTTTAAAACTTGTGATGGTAATTTATCTGCATTAACAGCAGCCTTAACCAAATCTTTTGCAATAATATTTCTGTTTAGAGTTTCAACTACTAGCTCTCCTCCGCTGGGAATACCGTGCTGTTTCAGACCTCCCTGATAAGCAAAAGTAACTAGATTGAAAGGCTGGAGATAATTAACAGAAGTAGATTTACTGGATAAGTTGTTAGAGTTAATTACTATTTCACTACCGTTGGTAGTAGCTGTTTGAGCACCAGCGATTCCAGGTACAAGAGTAATAGCAGCAAAAATAAGTGCAGAATTTATTAAGGTAACAAGTTTCATAAATAATTCTTAGGTAAAATGCGAACGGTGTTCTTTATTAATAGAGTCCTCTTTATTATTAATCTCAGCTTCCTTCAGTCAGTTCATCTGATCGGTTGATATATGACTCACCCAAAAGGGTGAGCTAATTGAGCGACATCAAGAGCAATAAAGACTCCTTTAAGCCCAGTACAGAACAGATTGGTTTACATTTTCAAGTACTTAACTGAGGCGAGTTGAAAATTTATGCAACTTTTAATTCGCCTCTTGAGTTTGCCAAGCATTGCAGAAATTGCCGCGATCGCACCAATTATTCTGCCAGATTAGCTAAATTACGATTCTTCAAACAGGCGATCGCCTTTATGCAACCGATAAGCAATTTGATAGGTTTGTCCTTGCGATCGCATTGTCGGCGCATGTGCTGCTAGATAACGAGCAGCAGCAACTAGTACATGAATACCAGCAGCAGTTTCACCTAACAGCGAGTATTGTCTAAAAGCTGCTTCTATTTCCTGAATCACATGAAACTCTCGATTTTCCCGCAGCATCAACTTACCCAACATTGCCATCAACCGTTCAGCAGAGCCGCCACTATACAAATAATCAGCCACTAACTGACCTGTCTGATTGACTTGCTGTTGGCGATTTAATAAATCTGGTAGTTGGTTGAGTAATTCTTCAGGATTTTGAGCAGAGTCTTTTGGTTCTGGAAGTCTTGCTGGTGGTACATTCAAAAAACGATTCAAATATACACTCATGGCAGCATCAAACACACCTCGTAATAGTTCCAGCGAAGGCACTCGTCGTAATCCTTGATGTACTGCATTGGCAAAAGTGAACGGATGGTGCGCCGAATTCCAGTCCCCAAAATCGTTGTTAGTGTGGAAGCGAGCTACTCGCAGTGCTGCTGTGTACGTAACTACACTTGCCAATTGTTCTTCAGTACAACCAGCTTCCAGAGCAGTCAGAAGAGAGTTGGTAATTTTCTGGGGGTCTTCCCCTAACAAAATCGGCACTAATTCCTCTTGACCTGACCAAGTTCCATATCGGGGTCGTCCTGTTGCTAAAGCCATAGGTAACTGCTCAAAGGCAGACTCCAGAATTGCTACCAAATCCACCGGATAGCGCCAGGAATTGGATTCTTCCATGCGGGAAGCAGTTGCTAAACCAGAAACTAGACTCGCCAAAACGGACTCTGCCCCCTGCCAACCAACGGCATCCAGGGATTCCAGTGCCTTGTTAATGAAGTCGAGTGCATGACCACTATCGATGTAACGGTGGTCTGTAGCACATGTAAACAGCATATCTGCAATTTGCTCAGAATTAGCTCCCGCCCGAATTGCAGATATCAGACATCTCTCTGCTGCTTCACTATCCCGCACCTCAATAAACTGACAAAACCAGCTTTTGAGGGTATTCAGATCAACGGTAGAATTGGGCAATGGATGAACTACAAAGTGAGGCGGCGCTCCAGCGCTATCACTAGCTACTGCTGAAAGTCCTTGGAAAAGGGCGCGGGGTTTGTCTTCTGCATCCAGATAAGACAGCAAATTCATCATGCAAGTATGGATGGTTAAGCCTGTACTCCAGCCTGCTTTGTTGTAACGGGTGCCAAATTCCAGTCCCATCTGAAATGGTTCGGTAATATCTGCCCCCATGTCTAGTAGTGCGATCGCTGATTTGGCTATAACTAAGGAAATACTCTGTTCTAAACCATCCTGAAGACGTTGGTGGTGGGCATGAAGGTCAACTAGAGGAGCTAGATTTACCCAAACTTCCCCATCACGGATTTCTACATCAAAGGAGGGAACATCATCTGCCCAAGAGTCAAATGTTCCGCCACTGGCGAGGTCGAAGCGGGCATAGTGCCAAGGGCAAGTCACAATGCCATCTTTGCAAGTGCTACCGTGAAGCGGAAAGCCCATATGAGGACAACGGTTATCTATTGCATAGACTTTATTATCTGAGTAAAACAAAACTATAGTGTGTTTTTCGCTGCGAACCAACAAACTACCTGCTGCTTGAACATCTGCAAATTTAGCAACACGGATGTATTTGTCTGTATGGGTTGGGGCTGCAAGTTTTTGAGTCATTTCAGTTTTCAACCAAAGGGATGTAAAAACTCCTACTTTTACTCTGACGAACTTTCAACGGTTTGAGCAGCGATGCAAGTCTAATTTTTGTTAACGATAAGTATTTATCAAGAAAGGTCGACCAGCGCCTTATCGTTTATTGGTGAGATGTTACAAAACACAACAGCGCTGCATTAAGACAATTGGCAAAATCCACACCTGAAAGTATCCGGTTTTGCTCACTAGCTCTGAAGCTAGCTTGTTAAGTTAGAGAAGTGCTCAATTGCAAGCTTAATCTTTACTCATAACAATAAACATCAACAACAGTTGTAAAAACTGTTGTCTTTAGGGTTTGCAGAAAAGTTTAATGCAAAGAAAAAAGTGGCTTTTCAGAACAGGACTTGCTCTCGTAATTTTTATCATGGTTGTAGCGGCAAAATTTATGGATAAAACTCATCCCATCACAGAACTCTACGTATTTGGGGACAGTCTTTCGGATACAGGGATGGTATTCCGGGCGACAGGAGGAATGTACCCACCTAATCCAACTTACTTTCAGGGGCGTTACTCCAATGGTCGGGTTTGGATTGAGTATCTTGCTGAATCCCTCCATCTCTCCTCTAAGCAAACTCACAATTTTGCTTATGGAGGCTCGACTACTGGCAGTGTTGGCAACAGCTATGTACCTAGCTTGCTAAATCAAGTGCAGTCGTTTATACAGACACATCAACATACGAATTCAGATGCTTTGTATGTGCTGTGGGCAGGGGCAAATGATTATTTGCAAGGGGTAAGCAGTGCAAATATTCCTGTTAAAAATGTGACGACGGCAATCAACTCTCTAACTGATGTGGGTGCTAAAAAGATTCTGGTTGGAAATTTACCAGATTTAGGACAGTTACCTGCCACTAGAAACAGTGCAAATTCTGTGAACCTCAGTGCATTAACACAAGCACATAATCAAGGCTTGAGGCGATCGCTTAAAGTACTAAATCAACAGCATTACGATCTGGAGATGGTGGTATTAGATGCTAATGCGCTGTATCGAGATGCGATGTCTGCGACGGGCTACGCCTACGCCAATCCCGCAGCCTTTAACTTTACCAATGTGATCAGTCCATGTCTGTCAGGTTCTCGCACCTGCGGTAATCCAGACCAGTTTTTGTTCTGGGATGGTATTCATCCGACAGCTGCGGCTCATCGCATCATCGGGGAAACTGCTTTTTCAAGCATTCAAGAGGCAGGGATGATTAATCCTCGTTCAATGTTGGTTCCCTAAATTGCTTGATCAGTTTTTGCAGGGATAAAATTCTTTCTTTGACACTCCCCAGGCATAAATGGCGGGGATTCTAGCATCACTGACGTTCTTTGCTTTTAAGGAATTGCGCCGTATAGAAGTAGAGAGAACATCTCCGCTAGCGTTTCCACGACTTAAAATTACTTTGGCTGCATGGGCGCATAGCTAGCTGTGCGTCCTTACAGTATGTTTAATTAACTAAAAATAACTGTAAAATACGGCAAGCCTGACTAATTACCGTTGATTAATCCAACACAAGGCTCAAATAGTATATTACTTACTTGTATTATTGGAAACTAAAATAACTGCTTATGTCTGAACAATATCGTTTTGAAACCCTACAAGTTCATGCTGGACAAGAGCCGGCTCCTGGAACTAATGCTCGTGCTGTACCAATTTACCAAACAACTTCCTACGTTTTTGACGATGCCGACCACGGAGCGCGGTTATTTGCTCTCCAAGAATTTGGCAATATTTACACCCGGATCATGAACCCGACGACGGATGTATTTGAAAAGCGAATTGCTGCTCTAGAAGGGGGTGTAGCAGCATTAGCAACCGCTAGTGGTCAGGCGGCGCAATTTTTGGCAATCACTACCATTGCTCAGGCTGGGGATAATATTGTTTCCACTAGTTTTCTATATGGGGGAACATATAACCAGTTTAAAGTCTCATTGCCACGTTTAGGTATTAAGGTCAAGTTTGTTGGGGGAGATGATCCGGAAAGTTTCCGTCAGGCGATCGACGATCGCACCAAAGCATTATACGTTGAAACCATTGGCAATCCGCAATTCAACATCCCCGACTTTGCCGCTTTAGCCCACATTGCCCATGAAAACGGCATACCTTTAATTGTGGATAATACCTTCGGTGCTGGTGGGTATCTAGCTCGACCCATTGAACATGGTGCAGACATTGTAGTGGAATCTGCAACTAAATGGATTGGTGGACATGGCACTTCTATTGGTGGTGTAATAGTAGATTCGGGTAAATTTGACTGGGGTAACGGCAAATTTCCCCTATTTACTGAGCCAGCACCCGGCTATCATGGACTGAATTTTCAAGAAGTATTTGGCCCTAGTGGTTCTTTTGGCAACATTGCCTTTATTATCCGCGCCAGAGTCGAGGGGTTACGAGATTTTGGCCCGTCCTTGAGTCCATTTAACGCCTTTCTATTACTGCAAGGATTAGAGACTCTTTCTCTACGTGTAGATCGACATGTGAGCAATGCCCTAGAATTGGCTCGGTGGTTAGAGCAGCAAGAGCAAGTATTATGGGTTAATTATCCGGGACTTCCTAATCATCCATATCATGAACGAGCTAAAAAATATCTCCGGCATGGCTTTGGGGGAGTTTTAAACTTTGGCATCAAAGGAGGATTGGAGGCAGGTAAAGCTTTTATTAATCATGTGAAATTGGCAAGTCATTTAGCAAATGTGGGTGATGCTAAAACCCTCGTTATTCATCCCGCTTCCACAACCCATCAACAGCTGAGTGATGACGAACAGCTTTCAGCAGGTGTGACACCCGATTTGGTGCGGGTATCAGTGGGAATTGAACATATCGACGATATCAAAGAGGATTTCCAGCAGGCATTCGGGCAAGTTAGGATTTAGTTCTCAATAAATCGGGCATTGGGCATGGTTATTTTCTTTGTCCCCTTGTCCCCTTTTCCCCACTCCCTACTCCTAGATATGATCTACTCAGACTTCATCTCACCGCAAACCCAGTTTTACCAACTGACGATACCATTTCAACTGGAAGGGGGCGAAACATTAACTGGGGTTCAGGTTGCTTATCGCACCTGGGGACAGTTAAATACCCAAGGCGATAATGGGGTACTGATTTGTCATGCCTTAACTGGTTCGGCTGACGCTGATGATTGGTGGGAGCCTTTGTTTGGTTCAGGGAAAGCCTTCAACCCAGAACGCGATTTTATTGTGTGCAGCAACATCTTGGGAAGTTGTTACGGCACAACCGGGCCAATTAGTATCAATCCCATAACAGAAAAGCCTTATAGCGTATCCTTCCCTAAGATTACAATCCGAGATATGGTTCGCCTGCAAGCTGCACTACTAGAATATCTGGGTGTTCAATCTCTGCGGTTAGTAATAGGCGGATCACTCGGTGGGATGCAAGCACTGGAGTGGGCATTACTATATCCAGAGAAGGTGGAAGCGATCGCACCTATTGCTGTTTCTGGCAGGCATTCAGCTTGGTGTATTGGATTAAGTGAAGCCCAAAGACAGGCAATTTATGCCGATCCCAACTGGCAAGATGGGAACTACACCCTGGATGCGCCCCCAAACCAAGGACTCGCAGTGGCGCGGATGATGGCGATGTCTACTTACCGTTCTTGGGATAGTTTTACAACCCGCTTCGGACGGGAGTATGATGCATCTGAGCAGTTTGTCATAGCTAATTACTTACAGCATCAAGGTCAAAAGCTGACAGAACGATTTGATGCCAACACTTACATTACCCTCACCCATGTAATGGATCGCCATGATGTTGGACGCGATCGCACAGTCCCTAATTTATCAGATTATGAATCTGTTCTGCGAAGCATCCAGCAACCGACTTTAGTTGTCGCCATTGATTCTGATATCCTCTATCCTCCAGTAGAACAACAAGAATTGGCCAATTTAATCCCCAATGCTCAACTGGCTTGGCTGAAATCAACCCACGGACATGATGCATTTTTAATTGACATGGCTGCATTGAATGAAATACTAATCTCTTTTCAGCAAAATTTAGATTTATCAGTCTCTTAACTCGACGGATTGAGGAAAAAGCTTGGCCTTCCTAGTTGTGAGCATGAAGCTTCGAGATAAAAGCTTGGACTTCCGAGTTGTGAGCATGAAACTTCAAGATAAAAGCTTGGACTTCTGAGTTGTGAGCATAAAACTTCAAGATAAAAGCTTGGACTTCCGAGTTCTGAGCATGAACTTCCGAGATAAAAGGTCGACCTTCCGAGTTCTGAGCATGAATTTCCGAGATAAAAGGTCGGCCTTCCGAGTTCTGATACCAATTCACAAAAATCCTGATACATATAGATTTCTCGTAGGGGCATGGCATTGCCATGCCCTTACCAGCATATTTGTATCATTATTAAAGTGAAATAATATGAGGTGGAATGATGAAGTTGAAAAGGCGATGTCTAACGATAACCAGCCCCGCATCTACATTTTTGGGGTGAGTGGTGCTATCGCTCCTAAAAAAGCCCGCTAAGTACACACCCTTTAGCAGCACCATAGATTATCATGATTATACTTAAGTAATCTAACTTGTATCTCAGCCTCTAAATGAACAGAGAACAACAGCGTCGATTAGAGGAAAAACGAGACGAACTTCAACAAAACTGGGATATCCGAAATGAGAAAGTAAAACGGATACGGCGTGACTTAGCTATTGAGACTGATACGACAGTAAAGTTTAAATTAGAGCAGCAGCTTTTGGAAGAAGAGGCTCAACTGGCGCGTCTTGAGGATGAACTCGATAAAATTGAAGCTGAAGTGCGATCGCCTCTACAGACAAAAACAACAACTGAAAAACGGTTAGTGGGAAATCAAGCAATCCCAGAAGTACCTGTGTGGAAGGGACGAGATAAACTCCTTGAAGAGTTGCAGGCAAAATTACTGCAACCAGAAAATCCGCTTAAGGTATTGGCACTTATTGGACAAGGGGGTATTGGCAAAACCAGTTTAGCTGTAAAACTTTTAGAAGCACTGGGCGTTAATTGTGGAAGATCCGCCCTAACTCCTGTTGAAAAAGGGGCAAATGTAGAAGAGTGTCCTTATGAGTGCGTAATGTATTTCAAAGCGCAGCAGGGGACAAGTTTTGATGATGTGGCAGAATTTTTATTAATTGATGGCTTGGGTATTCAAACAGCAGAGAAGTTAAAAAGTGCTGATGAAAAGATAGCCAAAATTATTGAGGGGTTGGCGCAAACGCGCACTCTTGTAGTGCTGGATAACCTAGAAAGTATTTTACAGCCTGCCAACCATCCGCAAGCAGGACGGGCAATTTCAGAGGATTGGGGTAAACTGCTAAATGCCTTAGTTTATCAGCAGCATCAATCACAAACCCTATTAACCAGTCGAGAAGTGCCAGCAGATTTGGCAGATATTCGCTATGAAGGTGCGGAACCAGATTCAGAATTGGTGTATATCGAGAGAATTTTTGGAGTGGTGACAGTCGCGGGAGTTGAGATTTTGCGACAGCGCCAACTGAAAGACAGTGTAGCAGATTTGCAGTGGGTATCTGAGCGCGTTGAGGGACACGTATTTTTGTTAACCCAACTGGCGGCTATTGGTAAGGGTAAGCCTGGGTATCTGCGGAAGCATCCAGAATTGGTAACGAAAAAGGCTGAACCCATTCTCAGAGAACAACTGACAAGGCAAAGTGAAGCAGCGCGAGATTTACTCAGCCGGATGTGTTTGTTGCGGGTGGGGATAGATATCCGAGGTTTAACTTTCTTGCGGTTATATACAGATGATTGGGAGCAAGATGATCGCTTTGAAATGGCAGCAGTCTTAGAAGAACCTGCTGAATTTACAGAGGAAGAAATTAGTGAAACGCAAGTAATTTTAGAGCGATTAGTCGATAGCAGTTTGGTGCAGAGTCGCTATGATGAACAGCAATGTGAGATATTTTATGACTTACATCGGGTGATTGTGGAGTTTCTTCAAGGGGAATATCAAGACGAACTGCCCAATCTGCTCAAGAGTATCTATAAGTTTTACTGCTCAGGCAAGAGTGTTGAAAATCCTAAAACTTTAGAAGATTTGCGCCTAGTACTAGAAGCACAATATTTTGCTTTTGAGTTGGGCAACTACAGTGAAGCATATAATTTAATAACAAGAATTTTGGGAAAATATCTGAGACGTTGGGGACACTGGAATTTATTAAAAGGCTTATGTGAACAAGTTTTGCCGCACATTGATGAGGAGGAATCCTGCATCTGCTTGCAATGGATTGGAGTCATTCATCGTGATTTAGGCAATTGGGATGAAGCAGAAAGATATTTTCAGAATGCTTTAGCCATTGCACAAAAGCAAGAAAGTAAAAATAGTATTGCATATAGCAATAGATTGTTAGGAGATATAAAGCGCAAACGCGGTAACTGGGATACAGCCGAAACCTTTTATCGACAATATTTAAAATTGATGACAGAATTAGGCGATCGCTCTGGTATAGCTTCTAGTTGGGGAATGTTGGGAGACATAGAGCGTAAACGCGGTAACTGGGATGCAGCTGAAACCTTTTATCTACAATGTTTAAAAGTTGAGACAGGATTAGGCGATCGCTCTAGCATGGCTTCTATTTCGGGACAGTGGGGAGATATTGAAAGATTTCCAAATAAAAAAATATCCAACTATTTATTGTGGGATGGTCATCTTGCACGCCTTTGGTTATGGGCGAGCGAGACGCCCACCCCACAAAATTGGATAATTTATTTCTTGGGAATCCCAAAGCGCAATCCTGACAACAGGAATGCAGCCAAAACCTTGTATCATAACTCTTTGGCATTGCGGACAGAATTAGGTGATCGCTCTGGGATGGCGAATATTTGGGGACAGTGGGGAGATATAGAGAGCAATCGTGGTAACTGGGATGCAGCCGAAACCCTATATCGCCAATCTTTGAAATTGATGACAGAATTAGGCGATCACTTTGGCATGGCGAATATTTGGGGATTGTTGGGATATATAGAGCGCAATCGCGGTAACTGGAATGCAGCCGAAACCCTATATCGCCAATCTTTGAAATTGATGACAGAATTGGGTGATCGCTCTGGCATGGTGAATATTTGGGAACAGTTGGGATACATAGAGTACCGTCGTGGTAATTGGGATGCAGCCGAAATCCTATATCGGCAATCTTTGGAATTGCGGACAGAATTAGGCGATCGCTCTGGCATGGCTTATTCTTATAGTTGTTTAGGAAAAAATGAATGCGATCGCGGTAGTCTCGAAGCAGCAGAACAGTTTTCTAAACAAGCTTTAGTAATGGCGCAAGAATTGGGGATGACTCACTTACTGGGAGAGATTAACTACGATTTAGCACAGCTAGAGCGTAAGCGCAGCAATACAGAACTTGCCCAACAGCATTACAACACAGCGTATCAAATCTTTCAGCAATTGGGTGCAGCGAAGGATTTGGAGAAAATCAAGCGAGAGTGGGAGCAAGATAAATCCCAATGATGCCAAGTTCATTAATTTCAATCTTACAGGCTAATAGATTACTGCGTTCAGATAACGAAACCTAGCCCAATACAGTTCAGATAAAACCAAAACACTTGTAGAGACGGCGATTTATCGCGTCTCGAAAACCCACAATTTTGTACAATTAGCCCTTAACCCAAGCGTATTGAAACCTAGACTACAAACTGTGAACAAGCGGCTGATAATTAGATACGCGATGCTTAACAACAAGCCGCTCTGTATCTACGCATCCTTTGGAAATATACTTTTTCAGCAACTTACCCACAATCGAAATACCTTGCTCAATCTCCTCAGGCGGGAGACAGAAAGTCAGACGCATCGCTGGATAACCCTGTTTATCGGGGAAAAATGCCGAACCACACGCCAGGTAGACATTTTGTGCAAAGGCTTCCTTACGAATTGTTCCAATCGGAAAATCATCTGGTAATTGTACCCACAGAAACAATCCACCCGTGGGAACTGTCCACCGGATCTCTTCAGGGAAATAACGCTCCAAAGCTTGCAGCATAGTATTACGACTTTGCAGATTATCTGTGCGAAGTCGGCTGAGATGGCGGCGGTAATGTCCTGAAGCGAGATATTCGCTAACTATTGTTTGCGAAATACTGGATGTGTGCAAGTCATGGAGCAATTTCCGCTCAATAATTGCTTGATAATGCTTACCTGTAACTACCATATAGCCCACTCGTAAACCCGGCATTAAAGTTTTAGAAAAGGTGCTTAAATAAGTCACCAAATTATTTTTATCTAAAGCTTTAATTGGCGCTGGCACAGCATCAAAATTTATTCCTTCATAAGCATTATCTTCCAAAATAGGGCACTCATATTTTTCAGCTAATGCTAATAATTGTTGACGATGAGCTTGTGTTGTCGTTAATCCAGTTGGATTATGAAAAGTACTAATCGTATAAATTAATTTCGGACGGTGGCTGTGTAGATATTGCTCTAATAAATCTAAATTCATTCCCTCCGCAGTCATGGGAATGCCAATAATCTTAGCTCCTAAGTTTTCTAAGATAGAAATTGCACCGTAATAGGTGGGAGCTTCGACAATCACCCAATCACCAGGTTGTACATAATAACTCATAGCTAATGACAACCCTTGCTGAGAGCCATTAGTAATAATTAAATCTTCTGGAAAAACCTCTAATCCTTGATGTACTAGCATCTGGGCAATTTGTCTGCACAGAGTTAGTTGTCCTTGAGGCATCTCATGGGGAAAGAAAATATCAGCATCATCTTGTCTTAATGCTCGTCTGGCAATGAGGTTAATATCTTTGGGTGGACGAGGATAACCGTAGCCAAAATTAATCATTCCTGGCTGTGTTTGTGCTTGCACCAGTGGAGTATACATCTCATAAAAAGAACACTTCCCTGGCTTTGTAATTATGACATTTTGGGCTGGAGCAAATGTAGATTCTAAGTTGGCGCTTTTAGGAGAAACGCTGCTGACAAAATATCCTGAACCTTGACGAGCAGAAACAATACCATCTGCTTCTAAAACGTTATATGCTTCAATAATCGTGAGTTTGTTAACTTGTAAACTTTCTGCCAGAGAGCGGATAGAAGGGAGGCGATCGCCACTTTTGAGTGCGCCAGATTTAATGAGACGACTGATGCGATCGCGGATCTGTAAATAAATCGGTTTGCGTGACTGTCGTTCTAATAAAATGTTCATTTTGGCGCACTCGTTAATGACTAAATAATCATCAATACTGGCAATATAAACTATTTTTACCAAGTTTACCTAGTACAGTTGAGAGATTTTTTACTATACCAGCTGAGATAGCGTTTAACTGTACTAGATAAAATCTACCAAAACTGTACCTTCTCAGTTGAAAAAACTTACGTGAAAGTAAAAGTAATAGTTCACTGTGTATCAGGTGCTTTCACTATGAATAAATTTAATTTTTTGTTAAATTTACGAAAATATTGGCAACATTTGGTCATATGGATGACTAGTGGTTCTGACCTCCAAGTGTGGCAGGAATCAGACTGGCATGGTCACATTTCTTGTTGGCGTGCCTACGATCCAATGACAGGACGTTCTGCCTGTTTTGGTTCAGAAGAAGAAATGCGAATTTGGATTGATAAATGTTATTACAGATAAAATTTTTTGCCAATCGATATGACAAATAGACACTGCTGAAATTCTGAGAGTTGAAAAGTCGCTAGGAGACTTTACCAAATCCGCCTCCACCAGGAGTTTCTATCACAAAAACATCCCCAGGTTTCATCTCTACTGTTGCTGTGCTATCTAAATTCTCTTCAATTCCATTCTGACGTTGAATCCAGTTGCGTCCGACAATTCCAGCTTCCCCACCATTTAACCCAAAGGGAGGGACTACCCGATGTCCAGAGAGAATATTAGCTGTCATTGGTTCTAAAAACCTGATGTGGCGGACAACTCCATTACCGCCGGAATGTTTTCCTTTACCACCGCTATCGGGACGAAGGCTAAAGCTTTCTAAAAGTACAGGATAACGGGTTTCTAAAACTTCTGGATCAGTCAAACGGGAGTTAGTCATGTGAGAATGAACACCATCAGTTCCATCAAAATCAATTCCTGCTCCAGAGCCACCGCAGATAGTTTCATAATATTGATATTTCTCATTCCCAAAAGTAAAATTATTCATCGTTCCTTGAGAAGCAGCCATGACACCCAAAGCGCCATATAAAGCATCAACAATGGTTTGAGAAGTTTCTACATTACCCGCTACCACTGCTGCTGGATAAATTGGATTCAGCATACAGCCACTCGGTATAATAATTTCTAGAGGATTAAGACACCCGGCATTAAGAGGAATATTATCATCAACCAATGTCCGAAAGACATATAATACTGCTGCTTGAGTTACAGCTTTAGGAGCATTAAAATTACTATTTAGTTGCTCAGAAGTTCCAGTAAAATCAATGGTAGCACTGCGATTTTCTTGGGATATTGTAACTTTTACTTGAATGATTGCCCCATTATCCATTTCATAAATAAATGAGCCATCCTTAAGAAGATGGATAGCCTTTCTGACCGACTCCTCAGCATTAGATTGTACAAATTTCATATAAGCTTGGACAGTCTCGATCCCATATTGTGAAACCATTTTACGGAGTTCAATAACTCCTCGTTCATTTGCAGCAATTTGTGCCTTAAAATCAGCGATATTTTGGTTAGGGTTACGAGCAGGATAAATATGATTTGAAAGGTGCTGTCTTACTGCGGTTTCTCGAAAAATTCCCTCTTCAACCAAAAGAAAATTATCAAATATAATTCCTTCCTCTTCTACTAGAGTACTGTGGGGAGGCATTGAACCGGGAGTAATTCCACCGATATCTGCTTGGTGTCCACGAGAAGCAACATAGAAAATAACTTGTTTTTTGTCTTCGTCAAAAACAGGGGTAATTGTAGTTACGTCAGGAAGATGTGTTCCCCCGTTATAAGGATTATTTGATAGATATACATTCCCTGGTTTTAGAGTGTCACTTTTTTCATTAATTAAACTACGGACACTTTCACTCATTGAGCCTAAATGTACAGGAATGTGGGGGGCATTAGCGACTAATAATCCAGAGTAGTCAAAAATGGCACAGGAGAAATCTAGCCTTTCTTTGATATTTACAGATGCTGCTGTATTTTGCAGAACAATTCCCATTTGCTCTGCAATAAATTGATAGAGATTTTTGAAGATTTCTAAGCGGACTGGATCGGGTTGAGATGTTGTGTACATTTTTAACTCCTTAATAATTTGTGTAAGAATCGCTTCAGCGATTTTTAACACTTGTGAGTGTCCATGAATGGATAGACTTTTTATTGTAAAATCGTGTTGATTTTAGTGTGGCGATCATAAGAACTTTCCAGGACAACAGCTAGTTTATAAACATTCTAAAATTAAATGGTTACGTTCAGTTAATCTCGCTTGCCAGTTAGGTTCCACTACAATCGTGCTAATTTTTTCTACAACGATCGCAGGCCCATTAATACTATCTTCTGGTTGTAAATCTTCTCGTCGGTAAACAGGCGTGTCATGCCATCTGTCAGCAGTAAACATCCTGACTACCTCAACAGATGCCGGAGCTTTATCTAAAGGACGACTACGAATAATTAAGGGTTCTTCAGGAGTCTCCATTTTTTGAATAACTTCTACTGAGACGGATTCAACAATTAAAGTTTTCTCTAATTGGATGAAACCATAGCGGGATTTATGTTCATCCTCAAATTCTTGCCGCATCAATACCACATCATCGGCAAAGTTAACGGTTAAAGTAGAGTTAGTTCCTTCATATTTCAAGTTGACTTTTTGGACTATTTCTGTTTGAGCATTAATTTCATTTATTTCACTCCTAGCTTGAGTTTCTAAATATTCCATTAACTGGTGTAATTTAGGAATTAATGCTTGGGTTAAAGGCTGTTCTACTCCTGCTTCTCTCATCGCTCTGACATCAGCTAATCCCATTCCATAAGCAGAAAGAACACCAGCATAAGGGTGAAGAAATATCTTTTTCATTCCCAAGGTGTCGGCAATTAAACAAGCAACTTGCCCGCCTGCACCGCCAAAACAACAAAGCACATATTGGCTGACATCATAACCCCGTTGCAGACTGATTTTTTTAATTGCGTTCGCCATATTTTCCACTGCGATCGCAATAAATCCAGCCGCTACTTGTTCGGGAGTACAATGATTCAATGTAGTGGCTTGAATGTCTTGGGTTAATTGTGTAAATTTTTGAATAACAATATCTTTATCTAAAGGTAAATTCCCATCAATTCCAAAAACTGAGGGAAAATATTGTGGGTGAATTTTACCTAACATCACATTGGCATCAGTAACCGCTAATGGCCCGCCACGTCGATAACAAGCAGGCCCAGGATTTGAACCAGCAGATTTAGGGCCAACACGATAACTAGAACCATCAAAAAAGAGAACTGAACCACCGCCAGCAGCAATGGTATTAATTGCTAATACAGGAACTCGCATCCGTGCCCCAGCAATTTCTGAATCTAGTTGTCGTTCATACTCTCCTTTAAAGTGGGCGACATCTGTACTTGTCCCTCCCATATCAAAGGTAATAACTAACTCGAAACCTGCTCTTTTACTAGTTTGAACTGCACCGACAATACCGCCAGCCGGACCACTCAAAATACTATCTTTGCCTTGAAATTGTTCGGCTGCGACTAAACCGCCGTCAGATTTCATAAACATTAATTTTACTCCAGGTAACTGACTCGCTACTTGGTTGACATAGCGACGTAGAATAGGAGTTAAATAAGCATCGACTACTGTTGTATCTCCTCGGCTTACTAACTTCATTAATGGGCTAACTTGATGAGATACAGATATCTGCGTAAAGCCGATTTCTCGGGCAAGCTGGGCTATTTGTTGTTCGTGTTCAGGATAGCGATCGCTGTGCATGAAAATAATAGCGCAACTCCGAATTCCTGTGTTGTATACTGCTTGTAAGTCATTTTTGGCTTGTTTAATATTTACAGAAATTAATTCATTGCCATAAGCATCATAACGTTCATCAATCTCAATTACCTGCTCATATAGCATGGTTGGTAAAACGATATGACGAGCAAAGATATTAGGACGATTTTGATAGCCAATTCGCAATGCATCTTTAAAACCCTTGGTGATAAGAAGAACGACGCGATCGCCTTTCCTTTCTAACAGTGCATTTGTTGCTACTGTTGTCCCCATTTTTACTACTTCTATCGCTTCATTAGGAATGGGTTCGTTCTCAGCAATACCCATGATATCCCGAATTCCTTGGATGGCTGCATCTTGATATTGTTCGGGATTTTCTGAAAGCAGCTTGTAGACTATAATCCATTGCTGATTAGGCAGAGTCACAATTAAAAAACGTTCAGGATGTCTTGAGAGTCTGTCTATAATTGCCTGATTATTAGTAACGGCAACAATATCTGTGAATGTACCACCGCGATCGGCAAAAACTTTTAACATTACTCTATTTCCTCAACACTATACAGGTAGCATAACAATGAGATATGGAGTATTTCTACTTCAGGTGTGAAACATTTTTCCACAGGTTTGGAATATTTTATATAGTTAATATCGATATTATTACGTGATATATTGTTCAAATATTTTCCAATTATATCGATTACTAAAATTAGTCAATTTTGAGAATATAACTGTAGTGCCTTTTTAGTCATTTCACTTCAATAGTGACCAAGCATCCACCAACTGGGATGAAATGGAGGGAAGTTCACACGGCGAATTACCGCATCTATTCCCATGACACCAATGGGAAATAATAGCCCAATTAGCAAATTGAGCCAACCCCAAGCAAGTCCGCCCACCACTTCTAACAGCAGAATGCCCAAACATATGCGAGGCAACAAAACTTCCGAGCGATCGCGCCGCAGCCAAAGCCCCAGATGGAATAACATAAAGGAGACAAACCAACCGATGTTACCAACAGTCACGATTCGCGTTACATCTCCCCAAATCAGATAGTGGTAAGTATACTGTTTAGCCTGGGTAATTTTTTGATTGTTGGCTGAGTTCTTGGGCCAGAAGAGATTAGCTGACTGCGTAGAAGTATTGTAACTCAGATAGCCCTCCGGCTTGGCGATCGCTAGGCTCACAGGAGCTAACACACCTTGGGGAACTATCGGCAAAGGAAGTTGCTCGATGACTAATGGAGCGATGGGATTGTCGAAGTTTTCAATTACTAATGTCATCTGGTATGGGAGATGGGTGGAGGATGGAACGCACCCTTGGGTAGTAAACTTTATCCAGTTCCTCATATTTGATTCTGCGTGGAAAGACTTGATAAAAAAGTTCTTTAGTTGGATAAAAAAATATCCAACTAATGATTGTGGGGTAAGCGTCTCGCCCGCCTGTAACACTTCGCGCTATTCTTGATCAAATGTCAGCAAACAAGTTTATTGCAGCGAACTTTAAAAAGCATGGGTGGCAAATTAATTGTCTTTGAAGGAGTAGAAGGCTGTGGCAAAACCAGCCAAATGCAGCTTTGTTCTGAGTGGTTGGAAAGTTTGGGTATTTCTGTGGTTTTAACTCGTGAACCAGGAGGAACAGAGTTAGGCTTACATCTTCGCCGCTTGCTACTAGAAAAAGCAGAGGATAAACCAGTTGCACAAGTGACAGAACTCTTGTTGTATGCTGCCGACCGATCGCAACACGTTGAACAAGAACTTAAACCAAATCTCACAGCCGGGAAATATATTTTATGCGATCGCTACACTGACTCTACCATTGCCTATCAAGGATATGGTCGCGGTTTGAACATGAGTTTAATCAATCAGCTTAATTATATTGCCACTGGTGGTTTAGAAAGTGACTTAACTATTTGGCTAGATGTCGATGTCGAAGTGGGACTGGCCCGCAAACGGGGAGATGGAGTAGGACTAGACCGCATTGAACAAGAAACAATCGCTTTTCATCGGCGCGTTCAGCAAGGATACGCAGAGTTAGCAGCATCCTATCCCTCACGAATTATGCGTGTAGATGGTAGCTTGAGTAAAGAAGCTGTACAACAAGTAATTCAAGGAATTTTGCGTGTACACCTGAAGGAGTTGCCATAGGCATAACCTTCAAATTTGAGGCGATATAAAATGATACTTGCCTACAAAAATATCTGGCAGTTTGACGTGTTTCAATAACATCAAAACTGCTGCAATTTCATGCGAAAAAACTTGAAATAATATATGTCTCACATTATTGTCGAAGACCTGAGAAAGACTTTTTTTGTGTCTGAACGCTCCTCTGGGCTTTTCGGTTCAATCCAAGGACTTGTGCAGCGAAAAACAAGAGTTGTTCATGCGTTGAAAGGAGTTTCATTCTCCCTTGATCAAGGAGAACTTGTAGGGTATATCGGCCCAAATGGAGCCGGGAAATCGACTACCATTAAAATTTTAAGTGGTATCTTAGTCCCTGAGAGTGGGAAATGCATAATTGGCGGACGAACTCCCTGGAAAGATAGAATCCGGCATGTTGGTCGTATTGGAGTAGTGTTTGGTCAGCGATCGCAACTATGGTGGGATCTACCAGTGATTGAGTCCTTCGATCTGCTGCGGGATATTTATCGCGTTCCCGATTCAGAGTATCGCCAGACACGCCAAGAAATGATTGATTTGCTTGATCTATCAAGCTTTCTCTCTACGCCTGTGAGGCAATTAAGCCTTGGTCAAAGGATGCGATGTGACTTTGCAGCCGCAATGCTTCACAGACCTGAGATCCTTTTTCTGGATGAACCTACTATCGGTCTGGATGCAGTTTCAAAGCTTGCTGTCAGAAAATTTATTAAAGCGCTGAATAAAACTCATAAAGTAACCACTATTCTGACTACCCATGATATGGATGATATCGAGGCATTGTGCGATCGCATAATTATTATTGGTGGAGGTGAAATTCTTTGTGATGGAACTCTAGCAACGCTGCGTTCTCAAGTTTCTTCGCGTCGCTACTTAAGAATAGACCTGACAAACGATGATTTCTCCTTTGAAGAAAAAGGGGTCAGTATCATCTCCAAAGAAGGTCGTACCGTAACTCTTGCCTTCGATCCCACAAAGCTTTCTGCTGCATCCCTGATTAGCGAGATTACCTCAAAACACGAAGTAGAGGATCTTTTTGTGGAAAATCCACCTATTGAAGAGATAGTTGCTGAACTTTATGCGAAGTCAGGAGGGATTTTCCGATGAAAGCCTATTTGTCACTATTTGTTGCGAGATTTACACTGCTGCTGCAATATCGGACTGCTGCTTTAGCTGGGATTGCAACTCAACTATTTTGGGGGTTCGTGAAAGTGATGGTTTTAGAAGCATTCTTCACTAACACAACCTCTGCTCAACCTCTGACTTTTCGTGAGGCTGTAGGATATGTATGGCTTGGACAGGCGTTTTTGATGGCGATTGTCCCTTGGTCAGGTGATAAGGAGATTCAAGACTTGATCCGTTCCGGTGCGGTAGGATACGATCTTCTGCGGCCCACTGACCTTTATAATTTTTGGTTTACTCGCGCTTTGGCGCTTCGCACAGCACCCTTGATACTTCGTGCTATTCCTCTTCTTTGTGTGACAATTTTCCTTTTTCCCATTGTCGGGCTTTCGGAGCGATCGCTTTCTTTTCCACCCTCCTTTGCTTCTTTGTTTGCTTTTTTTATCTCCTTTATTGGTGCAATTCTGCTTTCGTCTGCATTGACTATGCTTCTGACTGTATCAATGATGTGGACACTTTCTGGTGAGGGAATTAATAGTATCCTCCCCACTCTGATTATTATCTTGTCTGGAATGATTGTTCCTCTGCCACTTTTTCCTGAGTGGAGCAAGCCTTTTTTGAATGCACTTCCTTTCTCAGGGCTTGTTGACCAACCTTTTCGTCTTTTTACTGGGAATCTTTTACCAAATGAACTATTTCATGTATTGCTCCATCAAACTTTCTGGATAGTTGTGATTGTTATCCTTGGACGTTTTCTTGTGAACCGTGGTGTAAGAAAGCTTGTAATTCAGGGAGGATGAGTATGAATGCTTTTTTTCTCTACCTCCGATATATTTCTATATCTTTAAAATCACAAATGCAGTACAAAGTGTCCTTCTTGCTTCAAGTTGTAGGGAATTTTCTCGGAACCTTTGTTGAATTTTTCGGAATATGGGCACTTTTTACTCGTTTTAATAATATTGGTACGTGGACTCTGAGTGAAGTTGCTCTCTTTTATGGAATGGTAAATATTTCTTTCGCCTGTGCTGATGCTCTGGGACGAGGGTTTGATTCATTTGGAAAAATAATTAAGAATGGAGACTTTGATCGTTTACTTCTTCGTCCACGCACCACAGTACTTCAACTTCTGGGGACAGAATTTACCTTGAAACGAATAGGAAGATTTTCTCAAGGGCTTATTGTTACCGGGTGGTCGCTTTCAACTCTCCACATTCCTTTTACTTTGAAAACATGGTGGCTTTTGGGCACTTCATTTATTGGTAGCGTTGCCCTTTTTATTGGTATCGTTATTGTGCAAGCAACGCTCACATTTTGGACTATTGAATCGCTCGAAATTATGAATATCCTCACTTATGGAGGAGTCGAAACGGCTCAATATCCTCTTTCAATTTATGGCAAATGGTTTCAGCGATTCTTCACTTTCTTTATACCACTTGCCTGCGTGAGTTATTTTCCTTTGCTTGCAGTGCTTGAAAAAGAAGATACTTTTTTAGTGCCTTTGTGGTTTTGCTACGTCTCTCCAATGGCAGGTATTCTATTTCTGATAGTTGCGCTGAAACTTTGGAAGTTAGGGGAGCGATACTACTGTTCTACTGGCAGCTAAGTTGGTTGGCGTAAGAAATTTATTATATCTGAAGCGATCGCCAGAAATCAGTTATCAATATTGTGAACTACTTACACTGACCTTACGGTACAGTGTAGGCTTCCTGTCCAACAGAAAGCGAAGTATTCTTTAGCCAAAGGAACAATGACCAGAAAGCATGATTTACTCATTTCTGCTCTTGAAGGTCGAGTTCGTCCCCATCAAAAGTTTATCCTTGCTCTTGATTAAACGCTTGGAAAAACTTGGTTATCAAGTTACTGTCCAATCTGTTGAAGTAGCTGTCTAGACATTTTCTGCTTTCCACGCTCAGGCTGTCACCGTCAATGGTGTAGAGCCACATACTTTCTTTCTTTGGTTTTTTACCAAAGTTTGATTTTCAAGTCAGAGGGCAGAGGGCAGAGGGCAGAAGGTTTGCAATCAGTGTAGGCTACCCTTCAGGAACCCTGTGGCAGAGGGCAGGAATCAGAATTCCCTTCTGCCAACTGAGCCTCCTGCCCTCTGCCTTTCTTGCTAACACAAGATTTGTTCGTTTCCTCCACATCTTCCTCCCTCTCTACGAGACGCTACCGCGAACGCCTGACGGCATTGGTCGCAAGATTGTCGTCAACTCACGCGCAATTCATCTCACGCTTCCGTTTAGCGGTAAGACGTGAGATGAATTGCTGTTTTAGCTAAATTAGAAAATAGCTTCTGCCAATCGATAGAGGTAACAGTATTTTCTGTCTGTTTTACCTCAAACGTGACATTACAAGCTATTGCTAGTTTTAGCGCTTGCACGCAAAGTTCTGCCACATCTTCACGGCTGATTTTGCCCTTAATATTATCGCCTTGTTCAAATATTAATTCCTTACCCCCTGGTTCCTCAGTTAAAGCACAAGGTCTAACAATGGTATAAGGAATTCCGCTTTCTCTTAAACTATCTTCTCCCTTTAACTTCCAAGTTAAAATCCCTCCCAATTGGTCATTTAATTTCACTGCTGGCGGTTCTTCATCTAAATTAATCCCAGGGCGACCAGGACGAGTCACGCCTGCTGAACTGACTAAGATAAATTGTGGTAAAGTTGTCCCGCCGTAAGCTTTAATTGATTCCAACTGCAAAGTAAAACCACCGGGAGAAAATTTGGGATTCAAAGCTCCATCATATTCAAATTTGCTCAACATCAGTTGAAATGAACAAATTCTACTCTGCTCAATTGGCGGCGCATCTTTGACAACTTTTGCCCGAAAGACAGGAATCAAATCTGCAAAGGGAATGTGAACATCTATCCAGGTATTAGCTACGGTATCGAAAGAATAGCTATAGCCAATGCCATCCCATTTTGTATCTGTCCGCAGAAATATTTTATAACGCTGACCGTCACCTTTGACGCGCAATTTTACACCTTCGCAATCAGATAAGTTGAAGGGGGGATCAAAATTCTTAGTTCTGATAGAAGCAAATCCGCCAGAGTTAGCCGTGGAGACATTACCAGCAAACAAAGCTGTATTTTCTACTAATTGGATATTACTGGCACTCACGCCACCCATGACGACATCATCTAGCGCCCCCCAAATATCCTTTAATTCTGCTGATGGCTTTGTAAAATCAAATATCGGTTTTTCATTTGCTTGGGGTAGATATTTTGCCGCCGCTTGAACTAAATTTTTGACACCTTGATATTCCACATTTTCTGGGGTGTCGCCAACAATTTCTGGTTGGTAAAATTTAACACCTTGGTAATATTTTGCTCTATCTGCTGTGTCTCCCTCAACTGGTTGCACGCGCACTGCTGTGCAACAAACTACAGCTTGGATATCAGCCATAACTAAAGGAGTTAAAGTTTCTGGTTTAGTTATATCCGCAACTACCAAGTCTATATCATTACCAAGAATTGACCGTGCTTTATTAATGTCTCGAACTAGGGCGCGAACTTTATAACCCTGTTGGAGCGATCGCTGCACCACTCGCTTACCTACACCACCTGTTGCCCCTGCTACTAGTATTACACCCACGTTTCTTCCTCCATTGGGTCTATATTGATTATCCTTAGGACGGCCTTGGATTAACTGCTGTACCCAGTTAAGGAAAGGAATTACCTCAAAGTAAGTCAGGGTTTCGAGAAACCTGCCTAAATCCCATTGAGAACGATTTTTGTCAGTCACATTTGCGTCCTCACAACTTTCTTAAGTTTAGCCCAATGTCTGTTTCTCCAAATCCTCCAGTACTCAGAAATTGGATAATGCTGAGTTGCTTTAATTAGGTGAAAGGGGATAGGCTACAGGAGATACCTGTAACCAGCAATTCTCTTTAATGAGGGAGACTAGCTACAATTAAGCCAAATCTTTGGCATTCCATGCATAGTTATAGCCCGTCGTAGACATCGCTCAATCACGTTAGGATACTTAATTAGGTGTTCCTAATCAAACGGTAATTTACTTATGAGCCAACTTGAAAACATTCAAGCTGAGTACGAAAAGTTTCCTGAAGAATTTGAGAGTGTCATCATTAGCACCGTCAGTGCCCAGGCAATACCCAATGCTAGTTATGCTCCCTTTGTAATGGATGATTCCAAGAACATCTACATTTACGTCAGTGGTCTTTCGACTCATACCAAAAATATCTATGCCAATCCTCATGTTAGCGTCTTGTTTATTGAGGATGAAGCTAAGAGTAATCTAATTTTTGCCCGTCGTCGTTTGAGTTTTGATTGTACGGCAACTTTGATAGAGCGTGAAACTGACAAGTGGAATCAAATGGTTGAGCAATTTCAAAGGCGGTTTGGTCAAATTATCGAAGTTTTGCGCGGCTTGTCTGACTTTCGGATTTTCCAGCTAATTCCTAGTGAAGGTCGTTTTGTAGTTGGTTTTGGCGGAGGTTATCACATCAGTGGTGATAACCTCAATCAAGTTGTTCAAATCACAGGAGATAGTAACCAAAAGCAAGAATGAATTATAAATTATCACTGTTCTTATTAAACTATAGTTTTTAATTTTATGCTTCAGTTTCAACCTCCTGGTTTTGGACATAAAGTCATCCATACATCCTTGGGGGCGATGGTTTACTATACCCAAACGAATGCACCTTGGGCGATCGCTGATACTGAAGATTTACCTCCACTACTGTTTCTCCATAACTTTGGTGGTGGGGCATCTGCGTATGAATGGTCTAAAGTTTACCCGGCTTTTGCTTCTAGTTATCACATTTTAGCTCCCGATCTAATCGGCTGGGGAGAATCGGCTCATCCAGTCCGGGATTATAAAATTAGGGATTATCTCAGCACGATCGCAGAGTTTATCATCGAAACTTGTCGCCAGCCAGTGACCGTGGTAGCCTCGTCTCTAACAGCCGCTTTTGCTATCCGCCTAGCTATTGTTCAACCCAATTTATTCAAAGCACTGTTTCTGGTGTCCCCCTCTGGATTTGATGATTTTGGGCAGGGTGCTGGACGCAGACTTCCGCTTTCGGTGATCAATACGCCTCTGTTGGACAATTTTATTTATATGCTGGGTGCTGAAAATGAAATTGCAGTCCGAAATTTTTTACAAAGTTTTCTGTTTGCCAAGTCACAACGACTATCTCAAGAAATGGTGGAGGCTTATTTAACCTCTGCACAGCAGCCTAATGCCAAGTTTGCCGCTTTGTCATTTTTGCGGGGCGATCTTTACTTTGACCTGAGTTTATATATTAAGCAACTGACAATTCCCACGGTGATCTTTTGGGGAGAAAAGGCACAATTTACCAACATCAAATTAGGAAAACGCTTGGCAAATTTAAATACAAGTGCAATTCGAGATTTTTATGCGATCGAAGATGCAGGAGTATTACCTCATTTGGAAATACCAGAAGTTTTCATTGGTCTATTGCAGCGATATCTTTAGCAGTTAGATAGCGGTTCCCATTCAGATACGGTACAACATTACATCACCCGTAGGGGCACGCAGTGCCAATTGGTGTCAACTTCAGAAGATAAAGCCCAAATTTGTTGGGTGTAAGCGTCAATCTGCCGATGGCGCTTACGCCTGGTTTTGACTAATCCAAAAAGCTTTTGACGCTCAACAAGATAGAGAACAGCGTCAGTGGCATCATCACTTAGAATAGCTTGAAAAATCCGGGTATAAACACGAAAAGCCATCACCGTAGAAATCAGGACTAGGGGTTGATTCAAAGCGATGCCTACGGCGGTAAACTACGCCACATCAATACATAATTGATTGAGAACAGCATAAAAAATCCAAGTAGCCAGAATTTGGATTTGTACGCCGTTCCTATCACCGACCCATACATAAGCCAAACCCAAAAGTCGTTTTGTCAGGAGAAATGCATCTTCAACGCGCCAACGTCTTTACCTTAGCTGGAGTGCGAACCAGTATAATAGCCTGGATATTCTTCAAAAAATTCGCAGCTAATCACTCTTCCCTTAGCGTCCTTAGCGGTTCGATACCCTAACCATGTCCACTCAACCCACAATCCAAAGCATATACACCGATGGTGCTTGCACCGGAAACCCTGGCCCTGGTGGTTGGGGTGTTGTCGTCTATTTCAGCGATGGCTCAATCCACGAAATGGGTGATGCATCCCCTCATACCACCAATAATAAAATGGAAATGCAAGCTGCGATCGCAGCCCTACAATTCCTGCAAACATCTCAACAAGCTGAACCGATCATCCTTCATACGGATAGCGAATACTTGATTAATTGCGTTACCAAGTGGGTGAAAGGCTGGAAAAAGAAAGGCTGGAAAAAGTCAGATGGTAAACCTGTCCAAAACCAAGAGCTTTTGGAGACTCTCGATGAACTCAATACCCAACAAGTAAAATGGCAACACGTTAGGGGACATTCTGGTAACATAGGTAACGAACGTTGTGATGCGATCGCTCGCACCTATGCCAGTGGCAAAATTCCTTCGCTACAACAATTAACTCTTACAAATTTTTATAAATCTTTACCTTCCACAAATGAACTAAATGTAGCAAAAGTAGCTGATTATGAAAAAAACTCTCGAATAACTAACCAAAGTCCGCAAGAAATCAGTACTTCTGCACCAGAAATAACCGTTATGGAACCATCAACTGGCCCAAGTGCGGCCGCAACCGATGAAAAACCGCCAGAAATGAGGGTTTCGCAACTCCGCAGCTTGGTTGAAACTCTGCGTATCGCTGACGAAATTTCTGAAAAAGGCTATTTAATCACCAGTTCTGAGTTAGCAGACTTGATGGATGTCCACGCCAGCGCTGTTACCAGTCGAGGAGATCAATGGCGCTGGCGAAACTGGATAGTATCACGGGTACGCCGTGAAGGGAATCAAATTCTTTGGGAGCTAGAACGGGGGGATCAAATAGGAGGTGAAGAGGAGTAGGGAGTTTAGTAGAAGTGAAGAGTTAGGAGTGAGGAGTGAGGAGTTGAAAATCCATAACTCATAACTCATAACTCACCACTCATAACTCATCACTATATTTCCGTCCCCGCCACTCGCGTGGCTTACGGAACGCAGATAAGAAGATTCGCAGCACAGCTAAGGGATCAGCCAAAGGAGAAAGCCAGAATAACCAGCCGCCTTTTGCACTTTTGCGATCGTAAGAAGGTGCGATCGCAATTAGCATAGCAAAGCGAATCACCACCAAGAATAAATTTAGTCCCAGTAAGAGCAGTGGGGGAGTGGGTAGAGAGGCGATTAATCGCGTCTGTAGCGAGTAAGAAAGTGGAGGAGAAATCAACACAAAACTCAGGACTATTAAAAGAGGTAGACCTTGAACAGATGTGAGTAACCATAAATCTCCCCACAACTGCGAACGAGAAGTTGCATCTTTGAGATCGAGACTGCGCCCCCATTCCTTCCACGTCTCCATCGCTCCTTCATACATCCGTACCTTCAGCACTTTTGCACCATCTAAAAAGCCTACCTTATACCCTTGAGCAGCAATATTTCGTGCCAAAGTGACATCATCACAAAAAGAACCACTCGCACTACTATAGCCACCCACAGCAGTTAAAACGGAGCGGCGGCACAAAAAACACTGCCCATTTGCCATCACCCGTTCTGGCTGCTCTGTATTGATCCCAGCGGGGTCAAATCGGTAAAGCAGAGTCATTAACAAAGCCGGTTGTAGCCAGCACTCCCCTGGATATTTGAGAATGAACTGGGGTGAAAGGGAAACAAGGTCATAGCCCTGTGCTTCGGCCGTCTTCACCAAACCAGCAACCAAACCAGGATGCGGTTGGATATCAGCATCTAGCCCAAGAAACCACTGACTACCCTCAGAGCTATATAGAAAACCGTTATGCAAGGCCCAAGGACGACCCACCCAACCAGATGGTAAGGGGTCATCTGTCATCACGCGAAAGCGCGGATCTTTTTGCTGTGTCGCTTTTACCAAGTCTGGGGTGCCATCACTAGACTTGCTGTCTACAACAATAATTTCCCGAACTTCGTAGCTTTGCCGACTTAAACCAGCTAACAGAGGGCTAATACGAAGCGCCTCATTCAGCGTGGGAACGACGACGCTAACCTTACCCAAAAGCTCCGGTGTCGGCTGTTGCGGTTCTATTGGAGGATGCCGTCTTGGCCCCTTTAGCAAGCGCGAAAACAGAATCGCCGTTGCTGGTACTTGGATAAGTAGCAATAAAAGGGAAATGGCGCTTTCTACTATCAAAGCGTTGTCTACTGTTGTCAAAATACTTATCAATTAAAATCGCGGCTATACAAAACAAATGGGCATTGAGGATGGGAAAGAGGCAGATGGGCAAAGTTTCGCTCAGTGACCAGGGGAAGGATTACAGAAAAGAGGAATTTTCCCCCTGCTCCCTGCTCCCTGCTCCCTGCTCCCTGCTCCCCACTCTCTACTCCCCACTCCCCAATCTATAGGCTTATTTCAAGGCAACTTTAACGCTTCTTGCCACTGAAACTTCCTTGCTTGCTGATTCAACAGCAACTGGAGGAGGTGTGGTTGAACTGCTTAACCACAGCGCCACAGCGGGAGCCACACCAAGAAGTAAGCCGAGCAACACAGGGATGGAGAATCCAGCGGCCAAGCTTAATCCGGCGGCGAAGGCAAAGTTAGTTAAATAAACGACTAAGGGTAGATTAAGTTGCGATCGCTCTAATTTAATCGAAGTGTTTCTCCACAACAATCCTGCCACACTCATAAACAGGGCGCTAGTGCCAAACCAACCTGCATAGTTCTGGTAAGGTGTCCCAAAGAAAGCTCCTGGTTGTTCCCAATACCAAAAAGGCAGAGAAGTTTGACTCATCGCTGGCTCAAGGGCAAAATCCCAGCAAGTGAAGAGTAAAGCACCAACGGCTATAGCCGCAATATGGCGTCCCCAACTGGGTTTTTGAGCCACTTTCAAACCAGTTCTCGCAATTAAATACGACGACAGCCCAACATAGAACCAAGATAAAGGAATAGTGAAAGGAACTAGCCCCGCAATCTTATAACCCAAGCCACTCAAGTAGCTATAATCTCCAAATGGAAAACCTGTGCTGGTTCCCAGTAGTTCACTCCCCAAGGAGATAAACATAGCCGGCAGCATAAATGCTAGCCAAGTTCCCAATCCCAACGTTCGGTAGGCATAAATAGAGACAGCTATTGTCCCCAAGATGATATCAACTACACCGCCACCTGCCATACTTAACTGTACGGCAGTTTCTCCAACCTGCGATAAGTTGAAAATTATTTCGGCATTAGGTACGACCAGTAGCATCCCTACCAGTCCAAAAGCTTTTGACACGATATGACCAATGAGGCATACGCGTTCAGCAATAACAAGTTGTCTCATGATAATTCCTTAACAAGATGTGACACGCGGCTACTCGGCTGCTAACAGTTTACAAATGTTTAACAACATATTTAACTACTTTGTGCCGCAATTCTCTACAAACTTGTTTGGCTTTCTTGGGAAGAGCATAACAGCCTATTGATTGAAGCTATAAGAAATATGATGATAGATTTACTAGTCTAAGCTATATAGTCAAAATCTACATAATTTCATCTGCAAAAACTTCTGGTTTGTTGTTCTATTGATACCCGTATGTTAAAAAACCCCTTCCATGCAGGGATCTCATTGAGGCAGGACAACCATCATAAGATTACCCAAGCCCTAAAGTAAAATAAAGTCTTTAGCTAACTCCTACAGAAGCCCTACATCTCACCCGTTTGCGTAGCGGTGACCATAGGGGAAGGAAAGGGGTGCGTTTGATAAGTGTGAAGAATGACACATTTAACCCAAAAAATCACGCCAAGGGCTACTAAGTATACCGTAATCTAGAGGTTGTCGATGAACAACTTCTAACTTAATGACTAACAGACGCCAATTTTTAAAAGGGGTGGCAGCACTTTCTAGCTTATCTTTAGCTGGTTGTGGCTGGAAGCTGGCTGAAGTACGTGCTAATTCTAATAGTTCTGGTCAAGGTGATCAACTTTATATCTTTACCTGGACACAATATACTGACAACCAATTACTGAAAACTTTTAACACCCAAACTGGCATGAAAGTGCTAGCGGATGTATATGATTCCAATGATGTCATGCTGGCTAAGTTCCAAGCTGGAGGTGGTGGCACTTACAGCATCATTTACCCATCCGATTACATGGTACAGAAGATGGTAGACAAAGGTTTATTAACAGAAATAAATCACGATCGCTTAATTGGTTTAGAGAATTTATTTCCCCGGTTTCAGAATCCTAGCTATGACCCTAATAACCGATATAGTATCCCTTTTAACTGGGGGACAACAGGTTTACTTTACAATTCCGAAAAACTCAAAGATGCACCACAAGACTGGGATTACCTTTGGCAAAACCAAGGGCAACTTAATCAGCGGATGACCTTGCTTAATGATGTTCGAGAAGTGATGGGTGCGACGTTACGAATGCTAGGTTATTCTTACAACTCAAAAAATGAACAAGAAATCAAACAAGCTTATGAAAAGTTGAAGATGCTAAAACCTGCGATCGCCCGTTTTGACACCGACGCTTGGCAAAATCAAATTCTGGCAGGAGATTTACTATTGGCAATGTGCTATTCAGCAGATGCGGTGAGAATCTCTCAAGAAAACCCTAAACTCAAATATGTAATTCCTCGCAGTGGTTCTTCATTATGGACAGACACTATTGTAATTCCAAAAACAGCCCCTAATCAGGCTGGAGCCTATGCTTGGATTAATATGATTCTGCAACCAGAATTAGCGGCCAAAATCAGTCAACGCCTGAGTATTTCTACGCCTAATAGAGCTGGATTTGAGCAATTGCCAAGAACAATACAAAACAATACTAATTTATTTCCCTCAGAGTCGCTTTTAGCAAATTGTGAACGTGTTACTCCTGTGGGAGAATTTGAAGAGGTTTACGAGCGCTATTGGACTCAATTAACTAGCGGCTAAAATAATTAGGAATTAATAATTTGGAGAGACGCGATTAATCGCGTCTGTACAGGAGTTAGGAGTTATAAGTGGTTAATTTTCAAAAAAGTGATATTTCTAAAATAGAAGAATTGCATCGCCCACGAGCGAATTGGCTCCAACCTTTGCTATTACTTGCACCATCTGGGATTTGGTTATTACTTTTGTTGGTGCTGCCAACTCTGATAATTTTCGAGTTAAGTTTAGTTGCAGACATCAGACCAGGAGATTTGGTCAATCCCAACGGATTCAAAAACTACATCCGCATATTTGACCCCCTTTACATACAAGTAATTGGGCGATCGCTATTTTTTGCCTTTGGCACTACAGTAATTTGTTTAATTTTAGGCTTCCCTGTCGCCTATTGGATTGCTCAGATAGCTCCGCAGCGTTGGCGTAATTTACTGCTATTAGGCTTTATATTGCCTTTGTGGACTTCCTCCTTACTTCGCTCCTATGCTTGGATTACAATTCTTCGTCCTACTGGTTTATTGAACAGTTTACTCAGCAATTTGGGCTTGCCTACTTTGGAATTACTTAACCAGAGTCAAGCTGTATTTATTGGCATGAGTTACAGCTTGTTACCCTATATGGTTTTGATTTTATATGCTTCTCTCGAAAAGCTAGACAAGCGGTTGCTAGAAGCGGCGGCTGATTTAGGTGCAAATCCGGTAGAAACTTTTTACCAAGTAACCGTACCGCAAATTTTGCCTGGAATTGCGGCTGCCTCTATGCTTGTATTTATCACAGGTTTGGGGGATTTTGTTGATCCAGAATTACTTGGTGGTGCTTCTAGTATGACGGCAGCGCGGTTAGTTTATAACCAGTTTCTGGGAGCAACGCAAAATTGGGGATTTGGTTCAGCTTTAAGTATGACGTTAATTTTGCTTGTTAGTATTGCGATCGCACTTTTAATTAAGTTTGGCGAGGCCGCACCCAAACGCTAAACTTTCCGTCACTCATTTATAATAAGGGCATCAAACGCCAGCGAGACAACGGTTATGCTCTCACCTGATCTCAAAAATGCGTTACCAACTACTGATGAACTTCCCTGTTCAGACGATACGCCAGTGGATAACGAGGATCAAAATTTTTTGCCCAACATTTTACTCTTCTTACTCAACTCCATTTGGGCAAATCGCATGGATTGGTACTTCGGAGTTGATATGGCAGTGTATCACACCACAGGAGTCAATCCTAGAGTACCTGTAGTGCCGGATGCATTTTTGAGTGTAGGAGTAGAACGGAAAAAGGCTGGTAAATCGCGTAAAAGTTATGCGGTTTGGGAAGAAAATGACATAGTTCCAATATTCACATTAGAAATGGTATCCCATACCCCAGGAGGCGAATACGACGAGAAGCTAGATATATACAGACAACTCGGTGTATTGTACTACGTAATTTATAACCCTGAGTTTTGGCGACGCGACCAACATCAACCCTTTGAAGTGTATAAGTTGATAGATGGAAACTACCAACTACAAATAGGTGAACCTTATTTTATGCCGGAGGTGGGGTTAGGTATTGGACGCAACCAAGCTGTAATTGCCGGGATACAACAGGAGTTTTTATGTTGGTATGATCAGCAAGGAAATCGCTATTTGACAGATGCAGAACAGGCTGAACAGGAGCGACAAAGGGCTGAACAGTTAGCGCAGTATTTACGTTCTCTAGGTGTAGATCCAAATAATCTACCTTGTAATTAAGACTATCAGCCTTATTAACTTCATCCAAAGATATTTTAAGTACTTCCTCCCAGGATTCTAATTTATTAATAACTCTTCGAGGCAAAGTGGCGTAAATAACAGGAAAATCAGGATTAGCTGTTGCCTCAAATCCTAACTGTATGATTCGTTGAGCGACTGGGTTAACGGTAGCTTGGTTTTCTCCGTTTCTCTATGTTTCTCTCCACGATGTGGTATCACTTAGCTTAAACTTCCACTGATAACTTGCTGATAGTACCCAATTGAAATAAGATTAATTTTAATGATGTGCCACCATAAATAAAGGGTTTAAATCATCTGTATTACTGTTAATTAAACTCTTAATTGTAGCAAGAAACTCATGCTCTAAATAAGGCTTGCTCAAATAAGCTTTTGCACCCAATTCTTGAGCAAGCTGACGATGTTTTTCAGCACTGCGAGAAGTGAGAATCACTACAGGTATTTTTGCTAAATTTGGGTACTGGCGGAAATTACTCAACAACTCAAAACCATTCATTCGTGGCATCTCTAAATCGGAGACGACAACTTGAATTTCAGGATGCAAATGTAACTTTTCTAGAGCTTCTACACCATTTTGAGCTTGTATTACTTGATAGCCAGATTTTTGCAGAGTGAGAGAAAGAGTTTGGCGCAGACTAATTGCATCATCTACTACTAAAACAACTTTTGGCGATTTATTATCTAGCTCTTGAGAATAACTGGGTTGGGTTTCTATAGGTGATTTATTATCTCGTTCTTGAGAATAACTGGGTTGGGTTTCTATAGCTGTTGTGGAAGTAGATGCAGCAAGTAATGGTGTAGATGACAAAGTATCTCCCGATATCGCCAAGGCTTTTTTATTTGAGGAAGAAGCTGAAGTTACTGGTAGCGCCATGATATCAAGTGTTGTTTGTTGGCTTTCGCTAGACTTTACCAGCAGTGAAGCATCAATCACTAAGATAAGATTGCCATTGGCTAAACTACTACAACCATAAATGTATTTTGGCGGTGCGATCACATTTCCTAAAGGTCTAATTACCAGTTCTTGTTCACCCATTATTTGGTCAACTTCTAAAGCAAATATTCCCTGATTTCGTCGTAGTAAAAGCACTGGATTTTTCGCTACGCTTGGATCGTGAATATTTGATGTGTTGTATGGAGTACCACTATTAAAGAGTGAGCCATTATAATCAATCAATTTTGAAAGTTGACGGATGCTGACCATAGTCTCATCATTGTCTGTGTTCCAATGCAAGACTTTTTTTCCTTCGATTTCTTTAATCTGCTGATCAGAAGGAATCAATATTTTTTCGATACTGTCTAAAAGAAGGGCATAAACAACACCTTTGGCTTGAACTAGCATTAATTTTTCTGTAGTCATAGAAAAAGGAATTTTGAGTATGAATATTGTTCCTTGATTGGGCAAGGATTGAACTGAAATTGAGCCGTTGAGTGCGTGCATTTGAGTACGCACAATATCTAAACCCATACCGCGCCCAGAAATTTCACTCACTTTATTAGCAGTAGAAAATCCAGGCGAAAATATCAAATCTAAAAGTTCAGTATCAGACAGATTAGAACCATAGCTTCTAATTTTTTCTTCAGTTTGTATGGGATAAAATTCAACAGCTTTTCTCCGAATTCTATCTAAATTCAATCCCTGACCATCATCTCGAACTTCGATAACAGTTTGGCTACCCTGATGATAGGCGCAGATTTCGATTAAACCTTGTTCTGGTTTACCAAGCTCTCTGCGAACATGTGGAGCTTCAATACCGTGGTCAAAAGCATTACGCACCAAGTGTAATAACGGGTCGTAAAGCTTTTCTGCGATCGCTTTATCTACTAGTACCTCAGTACCAGTAAGTTTCAATTCTACAAGTTTGGCATGAACATTCCCCAACTTATTTACCATGTGGGGGAAACGATTTAGTATATTGCCCAAAGGCGACATTCGTGCTTCGACTAAGCTATCTATAATATTAAGAGTTAAATTCTCTTGTTTGTCACTAATTTGAGCAGCTTGCGTCACGAGTAAGTCAAGAGACTCTGTGGTTTCTTGTAGTTGCAGTGTCTCTTCTATTGCTTCGTGCAATGTCATCTGAAATTCTGTATATACATCCATTTCTAGAGAGTCAAACTTCACTGCAAAATTTTGTGTTTGTTGTGAGTTAATATTTTGTATTTGTAATGGTAAATCACGTAATTCATTTAAAGTTCTTTGGTGTCTAGCGAGTTGCTGTATTAATTGCTCAATTATTTCTTTGACTTGTTCATCTTGCAAACTACGCCGTTTTTGGTAAATCAGCAATTCTCCAGCTAGATAATTGAGGTGTTGTAGTCTCTCTGTATCTACTCGAATAAATGAAGGTTGGCGAAAAGTTTTAGTTTGAACATACTGTGATTTATCTTCTATTTCTTTATTGATTTGTGTAGCTAAATCAGGCATGACTTCAATAGCTGTTTCAGAAATATCTGCAACTACCTGCTCACCAACAGTTAATGAATCAAGCTTTTCTGAAGAATCATCAGTTTGGGTAGTCACGACTTCAGCAGCAATATTTTGGCTAGCTTCTTCTCCCCATATTGCTTCTAGTAGGTTATCAGTAGCTTGAGAAGATAGAGACTTAGATATTTCTTTAAGAATTAGCAGTGTTTGTAAGTTGGGACTATCAAGCCAATTCTTCTCTTTGCTGGTAACAGGAGGATAATTTTTATATTCTTGTGCTAATGTATGAATTCTATTTTGTAATATTTTAATTACTGAGAGATAGCTGTCAGATGGTTTAATAGAATATTGAAATTTTACAACTGCAAATAGGATGATTAAGATGATACCACGTCGATAAATACAAAGACTTTGACTATCTTCTTTCTCTTGCACAAAATCAAGAAAACTTTTCAGCCAAGTTTCGATATAATTAAGTAAAGTTTTTCTTTCTAATGTGGGAACCAGCAAAGTCAAACTTAGTTCTGGCTCTGGTATTTCCATCTGGTGATTAAACCAGCCATAAATGTAGCGAATTACTTTTAAATAAAACTTGGCAGTTGTTGGGTTGACAGATTCATTTTTATTGTTATCGGATGTAGTGAGAAACTGGTAAAATTGTTCCTCATTGAGGGTAAACATTCCAGCAGATGAATTATTTTGCAATTCTCCAGATAACTCATTATTTGCGACTGTCGTGAGTTTTCGCAAACCTGGAGAAGCTTCTCCGCCAGATGTGCGATCGCCTGCTAGTACTAATTGTTGCGCTTGTTGCAAATCTGCAAGGGAAATTTCTGCAATTTGCTGCACCTGAGTTGGGTTTGCTTGCAGCGCTGACAAAATTGTTTGAGAAATTTCTCCCAATCCAGGTAAATTTAAAGATTCTGCTAAACCGAGAAACACCTCAGCTTGAGAGTGTAAGAATTCGATAAAATCGTCATTATTTGGTGGATTTTTAACAGCTTCAGCAATACTGTTTAGCCGTTGTTCTACTCCCACTTCAAAAACGGATTGTACAATATCAAATCCCAATTCTTCAGAAGTGGGAATATGAGACTCAGCACCAAAAGCATCACCTAGTTTTTCTTGTAACTGTGCAAACACTGAAGTTGCCCGATGTATTAGTTCTTCGTCATTAACAGTACTACCTATTAATTCGGTATTTAATGCTATGCTAAGACACTCATAAGCTTGTAATAAAAGTGTTTGTAATTCGGCATCAACTACCACATTTGGATTATATAGAGCCTTAAATACATCTTCTAAAAAATGGGCTATCATCTTAATTACTTCTAGCCCAACATTAGCAGCACCACCTTTAAGTGTATGAGTAGCCCGCATTAAGTTGTGAACTTTAGCAGTACTATAACCTTCCGATAAGCTAAATAGTTCTTGCTCAATAATTTGGACTAATTCCGGGGCTTCAGCTAGAAAATAGATGTATCCTTGTTCTCGAATTTCTTTATCTGTAATCATAATTAGGGAGTGGGGAGTGGGGAGTGGGGAGTGGGGAGTTAGGAGTTGAGAGTTGATCAACTAATTGATTTTTCAGTTGTCTTGGCTATTTAACTCAAAATTCGAATGATTTCGTCTGCATAGATTAGTTCATTGGTTAAATCAATATTTACTAGTCTGGACTGTTGTAGTAAACGTAGCCAGTATTTAGTTTCCCTAGCTTCTTTTTATGCAATATACATTTTTGCCAAGAAATCCTTTCTACTCTGACCACCGCTAGCCTCTTCAACATTCGCGCCAATACTTGTCCCACTTCGTAGTAATTGCTTAGAAAGCACATATTCCCGTTGCTCTTGCAGTTTCATATATAGGTGAATAATTTCCAAAGCAAATTTAAAACTCTTCTGTTGAATAATACTCTCTGCCAATTACTCTTTTCCTACCTTCAACTCAAAAGTTACAATTAATTAAGGTCAAAGCATTTTTAAATTTTCAAATAAAATAGTGACTTATTTAATTAATGCTTTGACCTAATAACTCCTAACTCCTAACTATTTTTCATTTGACTTTAAACTTGCTTGCAGTTGTTAATAGCTCTTGCGCCATTCCTGATAACTCTTGGAACACGGTAGCAATTTCTTGAGATTCAGCAAAAGTCTTATTGGCAATTTCTGCTACATCTTGCATTGATTTAGTTACTGTTACAGATTGCGTCATTTGTTTTTGAGTTGCGGCGGTAATGCGCTCGATTAGCTGACTAATTTCGGCAGTTGCAGAAACGATCGCATTTAAGTTTTGGCGAGTGTCACTGACAAGATTTGTACCTTCTACCACCTGCTGAATGCCAATTTCCATCGCTACTGCAACTTCTCCGGTTTCTGCTTGAATCTCTTGGACTAATTTTTCTATTTCGATGGTTGCTGCTGCTGACTGGCGAGATAAAGAACGGACTTCATCAGCTACAACTGCAAAGCCTTTGCCATATTCACCGGCACGGGTGGCTTCAATGGCAGCATTCAGAGCCAGTACGTTTGTCTGTGTGGCAAAATTACCAATCAAATTCACCACTTTGGAGATTTTTTGCGAAGATTCACTGAGGCGTTTAATCTTTTTGCTGGTTTGAGCAACGGTGTCCCGAATTCCTTGGATTGCTTTTACAGTTAGGTTCATCGCAGTATCGCCAGACTCTACAGTTTGATTGGCTTGTTGCACTGCTAGTTGCACTAACTCGGCATTTGCGACCACAGCTTGAGTAGAGTCCACCATCTGTTGAATATCACCTAAGGCTGCGGTAATTTCCTCAGATTGTTGTTGCGCTAGATTGGTCAATCCTGCTAGTGAAGCATCGCTATTGCTAGAAGTTTGGGCAACTTGTTGAGCAGCCCCTTGTACCTGAATAACGATTTGCCGCAGTGCTTGCAGAGTATTATTGTAAGCATCTGCGATCGTTCCTAGTTCGTCTTCTGTAATTGGTGCGCGTACCGTTAAGTCGCCGTTGAGAGCGGGTCTAAGGGCTGTTAGAAGTTGAATAGATCGTTGTTGTAGTAATTCTTTGGCTGCTTTTTCCCGTGCTGCTGCTTCTGCTAATTTTGCTGACTGCGCTTGTACTTGTTGCAAATACTCGGTATGTTGTAATGCCAGTCCTAACTGGCTACCAATGCGTGATAACAAAGTGACTTCCGATTCTTCCCAATCACGAGTTCCCGAATTTTGATAAGCTGCCAGCAATCCCCACAATTGTTCCCCAGCAAATACAGGAACAATTACATAAGCTTTAACTTCAAATTGCTCTAAAATTTCAATGTGGCAAGGAGAATGACCTACCTGATAGATGTCATTTACAACAAAGCTTTCACCCTGGATATATCGGCCTCCCTGAGTTTCTTGTAAGTGTGTATCTTCCCAGACAGTTTTTATATCCGGGCCTACCAGTTTTACCCAAAGATGACCTGCTGATTCTGCTACAAATTCACCACTCCAGTTAGGGTTGAAACGATAGACTGCGACACGATCGCATCGCAGTAATTGTCTTACTTCTTGAGTGGTGGTTTTGAAGATTTCTTCTACATCTAAAGATTGGCGGATGCGGTTACTGATTTTGGTGACAGCTTTCTCTTGTTCTGCTATCTGAGCTAGTTTCTCAGATTTAACTCGAACTAATTCCAAATAATCGATCTGTGATTTAGCTAGGCTAAATTGCAAGCTAGTCTGAACCAAAAAGTTCACTTCCCAGGTTTGCCATTCACGGATGCTGGAATTTTGATAAGCCGCCAGCAAGCCCCACAATTTATCCCCGAAGAATATAGGAACAATTATGTAAGCTTTGGCTTCAAACTGCTCTAAAATCTCAATATGGCAAGGAGCAAGCCCTACTTCATAGATGTTATCTACAACAAAGTTTTCACCTCTGACATACCTACCTCCCTTAGTTTCTTGCAAGTAGGTATCATCCAAAACGGTTTGAATATCAGGGCCTACCAGTTTTGTCCAACCAGTACCCACAGACTCAGCCACAAATTCGCCACCCCAGTCAGAGTTAAAGCGATAGACAGCGACGCGATCGCATTGCAGTGATTGACGCACTTCTTGAGTGGTTGTTTTGAAGACGCTTTCTACATCTGAAGATTGTCGGATACGGTTGACTATCTTAGTGAAAACTTTTTCTTGTTCAACTATTTGAGCTAGTTGGTCAGATTTAGTCTGCACTTGTTCCAAATATTCCCCTTGTGAGATAGCCACACCAAATTGCAGACCAATTTGAGTTACAAAGCTTTCTTCCCAAGGTTGCCAATCACGAGGCCCAGAATTTTGGTAAGCTGCGAGCAAACCCCATAATTTTTCTCCAGAAAATATCGGCGCAATGATATAAGCCTTCATTTCATACTGCTCTAAAATGTCAATGTGACATTGAGCATGGCCCATTTGATAAATGTCATTGACTACAAAGCTTTCACCCTTGGCATAACGTCCTCCTTGAGTGTCTTGTAAGTGGCTATCTTCCCAGACCATGTAAAAATCAGGGCCTACCATTTTTATCCAGCCATTACCCACGGACTCAGCTACAAATTCGCCACTCCAGTCAGGTTTAAAGCGATAAACACCAACGCGATCGCATTTTAGTAATTGGCGTACTTCTTGAGTGGTTGTTTGAAAGAGCTTATCAACATTTGATACCCGCAGAATTTTGTCGATGACTTTAGCTACCGATTTTTTTGCTAGTATTCGCTGTTGCTGTTCTTTTTGGAATCCAAAGCTCTGCAATTTGTAGGCTAATTCTGTTGTAATTTGAGATAGGAGACTGATTTCTACCTCTTGCCACTGCCGCGTTGAGTAGCAATTATTTACTGCCAGTAACCCCCACACTTTACCTTCTACTACAATCGGTAAACTCAAACTAGCTTTAATTTGAAATTTATCTAGCAGCTGCTTTTGATAGGGTGTAAGTTGTATCTGATTAATATCGTCAATAACTACAGGTTCTATATAGTCTTGATTGGTATATAATCCAAAAATAATTCCTGGAATATTTTCGCCTAAAGTTGGTGTCCAACCTAGTGTTCTGGATTCTGCTAAAACATTACCTGAATCAAGGGAAGTAAACTGATAAATTAAGGCGCGATCGCAGCCAATCTTTTCTCTAATTTGCGCTACAGTGATTTTGAGTAGTGTATCAAGGTCTGGAGCTTGGCGCATATGAGTTGCGATATCTTGCAACTGTCGCCGCCAAGTTTTAAATTCCTGAGCGATCGCATTTAATAAAGATATTTCATTATTAGCAATATTTGCTATATGAGCGTTACCATTCTGATTTTCTAGTTCAGAGATTAGATGCTGATTTTCATGGCTATTGTTATACAAAAATGTCATTTGATTATCCTCAAGATTTGTGGTTTGTAATAGTTTGATATGTTGCAGGTAAGAATGAAATAGTATTTGGTAATTCAGGCAGGATTAAAAATCGTCAAAATACTATGTCTATGTTTAATTGTGAATACCCCAAATGGAAGCTTGGATAATAGTTATGGCATCCAAATTAAAAATCATATCCTCGGAATCATTAATAAAGTATCCCTGTAAAAAAGGTGATATTTTAGGATAAAATAATTCGGGAGTTTGGGGTTTCATTTGCTTAGTATCCAGCCATTCAATATCTATAAGCTGTCGCACCAATAGCCCCAAATACTTACCCTTATTTTCCAGAACAATCGCCATCATTCTTGAAAGTAAATTTGATCCTTGCGAAATTGGAGGATAACCTAACATTGCCTCTAAATCTACCAGCCAAAGCATCTCACCGCGCCAGTTATAAATACCTAAGACGCTATTGGGCATCTGAGGAACGCCACATATTTCTGGTAATGATACTTGCAAAATTTCTGTGATGTGTTGTAACGAAATTACGGCTGTATCACTTACTCCCAAATTAAAACTTAAAAACTTTTCCTTGGTTTCCAAAGTTATTGATCCTTAGTCTTTGATTATTGAACTCTAGCCACTATTTGCAGTTATTATGTGAATCTTGCAGAAGTTATGATTAGAAATAGTGTCTTCTAGTGTTTGTTGAATTATTTCATTTTTATTAATTAATTAAACGCTTTAAAATTACCACTAGTTCTTCTCTATTAATCGGTTTTGATAAATAACCATCAGCGCCCAACATATTACCCCAAATTTTATCTACATCACTATTTTTTGTAGAGCAAAAAACTACAGGTATTTTACTAGTGTTGGGATTGTTTTTCAATTCTCGGCAAATTTCAAAGCCACTTTTCCCTGGTAAAATTACGTCAAGAAATATTAAATCTGGTTTATTTTTATCTATTTTGTCTTGAGCCTCTTCACTGCTTGTGGCGCTAATCACAGAATAACCTGCCTGTTGCAAGTAACGGCTGATTATTTCCATATCTGTTAAGCCATCTTCAACAACTAAAACAGTATTCATGGCAATTACTCGTTAAAATCTTTTGAGAATGTAAACAAATTAGACATACAAATCCTAAATGATTCCTTACAAAGAGATGGAAGGGACTAGAGACTAGCCCCTAACCACTATTTAACAATTCAAATAGGATTGCTATAAATACAAAAAATTGTATTTGTCTAATTTTGGTTTAATCTTTATTTATTAACCTCAGAAAAAGTACGTAATAAATATAATTTAATTTATGTTTCATATAAATTAAACTCATAAGATAATAAAAGCATTTATCATTATACTTAAGAAGTTATCTTGTAGAAATATCAGATGATAAATTATGTTTTAAATTCTTATTAAGTATTTAATTTTTTGTTTTTGGCCTAAAGTTAGATTGGTTTCAGACCACTATCTAATTGAATTGTCTTTTTTGAATTCTGAGTTTTTATTCATCACCCCAGCATTTTTATGTTTACTGAGGTGGAAAAGTATCAGGCTATAAAATTTTTTGTTATGGCTATTCCTGAACAATTAAATTTTAAAGCTCATCAGATTAGCTCGTGATTAATCATCAAGTAAAATTACTAATTCCCCCTAATTACAAACCTCTAAATTAGATTTACTCTTATCGATAGATACATTCGATGTAGGTAAATATTTACGGACTATAGCCATTACCTTATCAGCCACTACAGGTTTAGTGAGAAAATCTGTAGAACCAACTACTTTGGCACGAACTCTATCTAAAAGACCATCACTGCCTGTTAATATAATTATTGGTGTGTTGGCAAAGGTAGATATTCGTCGCAACTGAGTGCAAATTTCGTAACCACTGGCAACTGGCATAATCAAATCCAAGAAAATCAGGTCTGGTTTATCCTGAATGAGGGTTGGTAGAGCTTGTACAGCATCTTGAATCTTGACAAACCTTAATCCATTGGAAGTGATAATATCCTCTAGCATTTTACATACCTGAGGGCTATCATCGACACAAGCCACTAGTGGAGCAGTCCGCTTCTTTGGTTGTGTAGTGCTAGAGTTCTTGTTGCCTTCAGTAACTCCTAAGGGTATGTCAGGTACTTCCACCAATTCAATAATTCCTTTAAGAACATAGGGAAGCAACGAACGGGTGAGTGGCAGTACACTCTGCTTCATTTTCACGGCTAAATCTCGCAAAGTTAATTTGCCGTTGATTAAATTGACAAAGTTTTTGTAGACAGATGGACTTACCATTTGCTGGAGTTGTTCTGGTCGCCGCAGAACTGGTGCCAAGTCAGGAGAAAAATTTGCTAAACCAGCTTCTGACCAAATTTTCCACGAGTCTTGCATATGCTTTACAGACATTTCTGCACTTGTAAAGCTCATTGCTGTTTCTAAGATAACTTCTTGGCTGCGATTGCAACTTATAGAAGCAAAATTCCCTTGCAGAGCTAGGTCAAATAATAATTCTACTATCGTGTTTTCAGCAATAGACTGAATCTGTTCTCGCTGGATTTTTTGTTTTTTATAAAAGATTTCTAGAAGGCGGTAATCCCAATAATCAATTGATAAGTCTTGTAAACGCAACTGCAATTTATCAAGATCAATTTGAGGACAATTTTGGGCCATATGTCTACGCCAGCGCCGGAAGGGATGAGTTCCCCCTGTCGCCCAAACTATGCGTCCTAGCCGATAATAAAAAGTCCATTGGCTGCCTTTTGAACTTTTAATATTTAATTTGCCATTGTATTGCAGCTGAGTACAAGTTTTAAATTCATTAACTATGTTATTTGAAAAAATAAGTTCTGGGTGGGTCATACTTTATTCCTTTAATTAAAAAGCCAGCCCTTAAAAAACCCACACTAGCTATATGGTCTTCAGCAGACATGTCAATATGGGCAAATGCATTTGGTATATAGCAGGCTAAATCAAGATTATTAAAAGCAAGGGAGATGGGGAAATAGCAAAAAAGTTGCTAAAAAAAGTTATCTAGCGCAAAGTTTCTTATTGGCAAAGTGTACGACTCAAGTGGGTTGTTATAGTCCACATCATTAATATGCATTCAGTATTGATATATTATTTTAAGAATTTTCATACGGAATTATATCCGTATAAGTTCTGAATTTTTGTTTAAAAGAGATTAACCGTTTCTAGATATTTTTGCTTTATTTTGTGTAGCCTCTTAGAAAATTGTATTAGTTATTGAGATTGGCGAGAAATGTTAAAAAAAAATATTTAACTTTATTTTTCTTAATGTATATCACTAGTAGTGAATTTTTCGAGAGAATATTATCTTAAAAAAAGGCGTGCTACTAAGACAAGTAGCAGCCATCAATAGAGTATTTATTTAGAAAAATTTCTTTAAGCTTGGTTGTGGTTTTGATAACTCAAAACTGCTGCCCTAAGATTACTTTGGTGTTCTGCAAGAAGTCGATCGCCCTCGTCTTTTTCCAAACCAGTCCAGTGCATTAATAGGGCTAGCTTGACCCATTTACCGCTGCGTTCTAGTAAAAAACCAGCAGCTTCACGACTTAAACCTGTGAGGTCTTGCAAAATTCGCAAAGCGCGATCGCGTAACTTTTGATTTGTGACCGCCACATCCACCATCCGATTGCCATACACTTTGCCTAGCTTAACCATCACCCCAGTAGAAAGGATATTTAAAGCTAATTTAGTGGCTGTACCAGCTTTCAGGCGAGTTGAACCGGCGATTATTTCTGGCCCTGTCAATAGGCGAATGTCAATATCGGCATCAAATCTAACTTGTTCCGCTGGAACACAGGCGATAAAAATAGTAGTGGCTCCTCGCTGACGAGCAGCATGAAGCGCACCGTGAACAAATGGCGTTGTCCCACCAGCGGTAATGCCGACTACGACATCTAGCTGGGTAATATGTCGCCCAGCGATCGCAGCCTCGCCATCTTGGATGCTGTCTTCTAAATCCTCTGAACTGCGTACCAGTGCCCCAGCACCACCAGCAATAATTCCCTGTACCAACTCTGGGGGTGTACAAAAAGTAGGTGGACACTCAGCAGCATCTAACACCCCTAACCTGCCACTCGTACCCGCACCGATATAAAATAGCCGTCCTCCGTGGCGCAAACGCTCTGCGGTGCGCTCAATTGCCTCTGCTAACTGAATTTTCGCCGCTGCAACCGCCTCGACCGCCTTTTGGTCTTCGTTATTAAACAGCTCCACCAATTCCAGAGAACTGAGCTGGTCTAAGTTCAGACTGTTAGGATTTACCAACTCGGTTAAAAGATGCCCGCGTTCCTGCAAATTTGTCATTTATCCTTTGTCCTTTGTCTTACCCTACGGGAAGCCGCTCTTTGGGCGTCTATGTCCGTTGTCATTAGTCAGCGACCAATGGCTAATGACCAGTGACCAATGACTAATGACTAATGACTAATTACAACAATCCTTCCAATTGGCGACGAATTTTCTCTAGTTCAGAATCAGACAATTCTGGTTCTTCTAGTGGCTGTTGATTGAGAGGGAAGGTGTCTTCAACAGTATCCTCCTTCTGGGCATCTTCTTGCCAATCGGTTTCTTCCACGTTCAGTTCTGGCGGAGTGATAACTAAATTGCTGTTTTCTGGGATGATTTCCCATTCATATCCAGCACTTTCGCAAAATTCCTTGATTTCCTCAGCATCGATCGGTTCTGGTGTAGGTGACGGGAAATCCTGAGCTTCCAGCATTAGGGCAAAGCGCGTGGCGTCGTCTTCTGACTCGAACATCAAAATTTTATTGCGATCGCCCTCCCGAATCGTGTGAATCCCCTCATTTTCCGTTCGAGCATTAAAAATTAACACAAAAACACGCATTGGTGTAATCATCTGTCTTTTTTAAGGTCTATTCATATTAAAGTTCTAGGTTGTGACTCAGCGAAAGTCACAGGAACAATTTTCACTCTATTCAGATCAGATTTACCTGAAAACGCCAATATTATTAAGCAATATTTAAGTATTGGATCAAGCAAATACCGTAACTCAACCAATGAGGTCTTGGGTTTAGTTGGCGTATCCTGGAAATGGCATACTGAATCAATGTGCCAGTTAATGCTTGTGCGGGCCAGCGACATCTGGCAATTAATACAGTGAAAGCAAATGACTAAATCTCCCAATCAAGATATTTTCTCCCCGTCCCCTATCCGCAAGCGTCTGTGGTTACTGGTGTTGAGTCGGGGCAGCATTGCTTTGGGCGGACTTTTGCTGTTAGGAGTTCTCGTTGGTATTTGGCGGTTGTGGACTTTTGTCCAAACAGAGTTAACACCCTTGGCACAACAAAGTCTCACGACTACACTCAATCGTCCGGTAAAACTGGGAAGAGTCACACAATTTTCGTTGACGGGAGTGCAGTTTGGAGCTTCAACTATCCCAGCCACATCCACAGATCCAGATCGAGCCGCAGTCGAAGCTGTGGAGGTGGGTTTTAACCCAGTGCAGTTAATTTTTAACCGCCAGCTAAAGCTAGATGTTACCTTAGTCAACCCAGATATTTACATTGAACAGGATAACCAAGGGCGATGGGTTTCCACTAATATAGCGTCGTCAGGTCAAGGCGGCGCGATTAAAACCGATTTGGACAATTTGCGATTTCGCAATGCCAAGCTGGCGTTGATGCCGCAGAGGGAAGTAGGAGAAGAAGCAAGGGAGCAGGGAGCAGGGAGCAAGGGAGAAGAGTTTTCCCCTCTGCCCCCCGCACCCTGCCCCTCTGCCTCTTTCCCATGCTCAATCACCTTTAATGTTTAAGACTCAGAGCTACTTTCCGGGCGAGTTCAACCATCCGGTTGGCATAGCCCCATTCGTTGTCATACCAAGCGAGTATTTTCACTTGCGTCTCGTTTACCACCATTGTGGAGAGGGCATCAATGATGGAAGATCGAGGATCGTCTTTGTAGTCGATAGATACTAAAGGACGTTCTTCATAGCCCAAAATTCCTTTGAGCGGTGCTTGCTCTGAAGCTGCTTTTAGTAAGCTATTAATTTCTTCTACTGTGGTGGGTCGCACAACTTCAAACACGCAGTCTGTCAAAGAAGCATTGAGCAATGGCACCCGTACTGCCAAACCATTGAGTTTGCCGTTGAGTTCGGGATAAATTAACCCGATCGCAGTTGCCGATCCAGTGGTAGTAGGAATCAAAGATAAACTGGTAGCTCTTGCGCGGCGCAGATCCTTGTGAGGGGCATCCACAATGGTCTGAGTATTGGTGTTGTCATGGATTGTGGTAATAATTCCATGTTTAATGCCCAAGCCTTCATGGATCACCTTCACAACTGGAGCCAAACAGTTAGTAGTACAAGAAGCCGCAGTTAACAGATGATGTTTTTCTGGCTCATAAAGTTGGTCATTAACCCCCATGACAATATTCAAGGCTTCTTCCTTCACCGGAGCAGCCACAATTACTTTCTGTACTCCCCGTTTAAAATACGGATCTAGAGTGGCAGGAGTCCTAAACTTGCCGGAGCATTCCAGCACGAGATCAACGCCTAACTCTTCCCAAGGGACTTCACCCGGTTGAGAATGTTCACTAAAGCTGAGGGGTGTGCCATCAATGAGAATGCGATCATCGCTTTGTGCTTCTACTTCCGGTGCCCAACGCCCGTGAACAGAATCAAATTTGAGCAAATGAGCAGCTGTTACTGCCCCGCCTTTAATCTCATTGATATGGACAAACTCAAGCTCTGACCAACCCCAAGCAGCCCGCAAAGCTAGCCGTCCAATTCTGCCAAATCCGTTGATGCCAACACGTACTCTCATCAGTTTTCCTAAGTTTATTTAAATCAACAAAATCTGAGTTTGTGAATGCATCCTCAATTAATGGGTAGCACCAAATTTATTCAATAGTATGTTTGTAGTAAGGACTTTAGTCCTTAATTTTTTAAGCACTAAAGTGCTTACTACGAACTTATCAAAACTTTCTTTTACATCAGTATTTTTGAGTTAAACCACTATTTTTGTGGTGTTTTCAACAAATCACTAATTTGGAAGTTTATCTGCTCTTTGCCTGCAAATACTGTTCCTTCTTTACCAGCTTGAAAGTGTTTTTCTGCCAGTTCATAGGCTTCACTAGGTAAAGGCACATACCCAACCGAACTAGTTGTTATTGGAGCGTACTTTAGGTAATAATCTACAAATTCTTTGAGTTCTGGCTGATTTTGTAAAGACTGAGCATTAACATAAATCAACAAAGGTCGAGCTAATGGCTGATATTCAGCTTTTTCAACAGTTTCAGTTGATGGCAATACTGCTCCTTTACCGCTATCAATTGCAAGAGGTTTTAACCGACTTTTGTTGTCTTCATAATAAGCAAGCCCGAAATAACCCAAGGCATTAGGATCTGTGCCAACTCCACGCACTAGAGCAAGATCATCTTCACTGGAGATGTAGTCAGTGCGGCTGGCTCTAGTTTTACCAACAATAGCTTCTGTGAAGTAATCAAAAGTACCAGACTGACCACCTGCACCATACAAGTTAATTGGTTTATCGGGCCAAGACGATCGCACTTGGTTCCAACGAGTGATTTTTCCTTGGGCATTTGGCTCCCAAAGCTTTTTCAATTCGGCTACAGTAATATCTTTTGCCCAAGTATTTTCGGAATTTACGGCAACAGTCAGCGCGTCAAAGGCAACGGGAAGCTCGATAAACTTGACACCATTTTTGTTGCAAGCTTCTATCTCTGCTTTCAGGATAGGACGCGAGGCGTTGCTGATGTCTGTCTGTTTACTACAGAACTTTTTAAACCCGGCGCTAGTACCGGAAAAGCTAACTACAACCCGTCCCTTGTACTGTTGCTTGTTCTGTTGAAACTGGTTAGCGATCGCCTCTGCGATCGGATACACTGTGCTAGAACCATCAATCTTAATTGTCGTTACCTTTGTCGAATTACTGACTTCCGTAACCTTTGGCAACGACTGAGTTTGAGTAGATGAATTAGGTGTGGCTGTGCAGCTGGTGGCAAAAGCCAACACTCCAAATAAGAGAGCCAATTTCTTTGCTATTGCGTTCATTGACCTCACCGTTAGGGGTAATTTTGAAAGTATGTTTATATCATTTCAAAAAAACTTGATGTGTCAATATAAAGCATAGCACTATACATAAAAATTCATCAAAAAAACTTGATGCATTAAATAAATTAATTCAGCACAAACGGAATCAGTCCTAGTTGACACTTCTAGGGCTTGAAGCTGTAAGATTCTGGTTTCAATGAATTAACTTATCTAAACTCTTTCTTAATCACAGCAGGAACGGGCAGATGAAATTATAGAATTATGGCTAAAATCTGCCAGATATTCCTCTAAAACACTAAATTGGGACAGATTCAAACTGTAATAAATCCAACGTCCTTCCTGACGGGAGTTAACTAAGCCGGCTTCCTTGAGGGTTTTCAGGTGAAAAGATAGTTTCGATTGATTTACCCCCAAGGCTTCGCACAAATCACATACACATAATTCTCGCTGTCGGAGCAATTCCAGCACACTAATCCTGAGTGGATCAGAAAGGGCGTGAAAGCCAGCAGCAATTATATGAGGAATGGTAGCTGAGGAGGTGAGCATCAATTACAGTTCGATAAGGGTATGTTAACTCTATTGTGAACTAGAAACTATAGCTTTAGGTGCGTAGCCGTAAGGCTTGTCGTCAGACATCGCACCTAAAGCAACAAAAATGTGAACTGATAAGTCAGCAACGACGGATGTCATTATAGTGCTTGCGCGATCGCACTCATCAATAAAACCTCAGCCGAAATTGAAAAAACAATTCCCCCCTGATGCAAAGAGTGGGGAGATATTGATACAACCTGATATTGTGCTAAAAATCTTCGATATTTTCAAATTGAGAATATATAAAGTTAAATATTTGCATTCTTTGAGATATTATTCCCGGATATGAAAAAATACTAATTACTGCAAAATTAACAATGCTGGCAATCATAATTTCATGACTCGACAACCCCATGACCAATTTGCCAAGGAATATCTAGAAGAGTTGTTAACCTCTTTAGGTAAAGTAGAAACTAGCAAAGATGTTAAAAGCGAAGTTCGTGAGATAGATGTTTGGTTTGTCCCCAATACGTCTCCATCTAATACATCAGAATTAGGTTTATTGGCAAAAATGGCTGCAACTAGTTGTCTATTTGAACCGTTCCGTAATGCTCCTAGTGAAGTGGAAATTAGGAGTTGTTTATTAAAGTTATATACGGTTCATGGAGATTTATTACGACAAGCAAAACGGGAAAAACGGTCTTTGTCAGAGGGAGAATTGCCATGTTTATGGATTTTAACCCCTTCTTGTTCTCCTAGAATGCTGAACGGATTTGGGGGGAAAATTCAAGAGTCAGAGAATTGGGTTGAGGGGGTTTATTTTCTGCCAGAATTGTTGAAAGGAGCGATCGTAGCTATTAATCAGTTACCTGTTATTGAAGATACCCTATGGCTAAGGGTTTTGGGGAAGGGAAGGACGCAAAAACAGGCGGTAGAAGAGTTGGTTCAACTGTCAGAAGAAAGTTCTAAATGGGATCAATTGCTGGAGATTTTAGCTTCTTGGCGCAAAAATATAGAGGTGAAAGATAATGTAAGTGATGAGGATAGGGAGTTGATTATGAACTTATCACCAGCTTATCTTAAGCAACGGGAAGAATGGCGACAAGAAGGAGAGGTGACATTGCTACTTCGCTTACTCCGGCGACGCTTTGGGGAAATTGCTCCTGATTTAGAGCAGAGAATTACCAGTTTATCGATTCCCCAGTTGGAGGCGTTGGTGGATGCCCAGTTAGATTTCTCTAATTTAGATGATTTAGTAACCTGGTTGTCAGCACAAAGTTAATTTCAATAGATAAGTGATCAGGATAGGGAGTTGATATGAACACGATCATGTTTTGAATCATTTTGAAGCGGTTTTTCAGCAGTTGTCCAAGATGTAGATCCCCCAACTCTCCTTAAAAAGGGGGTTTCATTCCCCTATTTTGTAAGCAGGGCTAGGGAGGATCTAATACTTCTATCCCCCTCCATTACCAAATCACACTGTTGTAAAATTACTGAGCCCAATAGTTCCAGTGAATCCTGTCACCTCAATGATGGCATCAGTAGCCTGATTAAACCCTGCTGTTGCATCATTAATAGCAACAAAGGTACGACTACCAAAGGTGAATTGAGCAGCAAAGTTTGCTCCAAAATTAGCGGTAGTTAACTTGGCTGCAATGCCTGCTATATCAAGTGTTGCAACAGATCCCGCATTAGAAAATACGCTGCGTGCAGTGGAAACGAGGAATAAATCATTACCAGATTTAGCATTGAAATCAGTAATAACATCACAACTATTGAAGAGGGAATCAGCTAAGTTGCGGTAGTCAAAACGATCTGCGCCAGCACCCCCAGTTAGAGTATCTTTTCCAAGTCCCCCAGTTAGAGTATCTTTCCCTGTGTTAGCAACAGAGACATAGACAGTATTGTTACCAAAAGCAACAATATCAGCAGTACCATCGCCGTTTACATCTGCTACCTGACGTGGATTTTGATCAAAGGTATTCCAGTTGTCCGTGGGACTAATATTAGAAAGGGCTTGAAATTGTGTACTAAAAGTGCCATTAGCTTGACCAGAAGCCACATAGACAGTACCGCGATCAAATCCAACAATGTCAGCACGACCATCACCAGTTACATCTGCTACCTGACGTGGCAAGGCATTAAAGCTAGTCCATGCTTTTGAGTAAGTAAATTCAGTAGTGGCTGAAATCGCTGAATTAAATGTGCCTGTGTTGTCAGATTTAGCAAGAGCGACATAGACATTATTGTTACCAAAAGCAACAATATCAGCACGACCATCGCCGTTTACGTCTGCTAAAAGGCGTGGATTTTGATCAAAGTTAGTCCAGTTGTCCGTGGAACTAATGTTAGAAAGGGCTGGAAATGATAAACTAAAAGTGCCATTATCTTTACCAAGAGCCACGTAGATACCACCGTTACCAAACTCAACATAATCAGCACGACCATCGCCGTTGACATCTCCTATCTGCCGTGGATTTTGATTAAAACTGTATCCAGATGTAGCAAACTCCGTGCTGGCTACAATTGCAGAACCGAATGTGCCATTAGCTTGACCAAGAGCGACATAGAGAGTATGGTTACCAAACCCAATGATATCAGCACAACCATCGCCATTCACATCTGCTACCTGCCGTGGATTGCTATTGAAGCTACCTCCAAAAAAATTAGTGGAGGCAGTGGGAGTGTATCCTTTAAATGATTGAGCAAATGTGCCGTTAGTTTGTCCAATAGCCACATAGACATCATAGCCCGTAAATCCAACAATATCAGCACGACCATCACCGTTTACATCTGCTAACTGGTGTGGCATGGCATTAAAGCTAGTCCATGCTTTTGAGTAAGTAAATTCAGTACTGCCTTGAAGCGATGGATTAAATGCGACATCATAATCATCACCATATAAGGTATCGTTACCTGCACCACCATTGAGGGTGTTATTACCAGCGTTACTTGTAATGATGTTATTACCTGCATTCCCTGTACCGTTAATCGCGGCTATTCCTGTAAGGGTAAGGTTTTCGATGTTTGGCTGGTTGGCAAGACTAAACGTTACACTGGATTGAATTGTATCTGTACCTTCATTGGCATTTTCGGTAATGATATCGGCGGTTTGATAGACAACGTAGGTATCATTACCAACACTACCAAACATTAAAGCCCAGTAACCACCTGCTCTTAAAGTGTCATTGGAATCGGTTCCTTTGAAAACTTGATATATCCCCCCTCCATTAAAATTGATTTGTTCAATATCTGTGAGGATATCAGTACCATCTCTACTAGTTTGGGAGTCAGTAACCTGCACATCTCCATTGCTTAATAAAGAGATTTGATAATTAACAGAAGCTCCTGTGAAAACTACGATGTCATAATCATTACCACCATAAATGTTGTCATTTCCTGATCCGCCATAGATGGTGTCATTGCCAATATTGCCATTGATGGTGTCGTCATTATCACCACCATCTATATAGTCATTGTCTTCCCAGCCATCAATGATGTCATTTCCTGACCCGCCATAGATAGTGTCGTCTCCTCGAGAGCCAGAAATATTATCATTACCTGACTCACCATAGATAATGTCATTACCAAAACCACCATAGATGTTGTCATTGCCAGCACCACTAAACATTAAAGCTGAAAAAGAGTATACGTCTGCTGTTAAAGTATTATCTAAACCGTCTCCTTTGAAGACTTTATATGTTACCCCTCCAAAATTGATTCGTTCAATGTCTTTGAGGGTATCATTACCTTGAGAGTCCTTAACCTGCACATCTCCATTACTTAATAAAGAGATTTGATAATTAACAGCATACCCAGTGAAAACTGCGGTATCATCACCAGTGCCGCCATCAAGAGCATCATCACCAGTGCCACCATTAAGGGTGTCAATATCAGCACCCCCCATCAGAGTGTCATTACCATCACCACCATCAAGGATGTCATTACCAGCACCGCTATTGATATTGTCATCACCTCCCCAGCCAAATAGAACATCGTCATTACTATATCCTCTAATATCTTCATTTTTATCAACCACAACCGTTACTGGTACTAGCTTATATAACACTACGTCTGGTTTCGTCGGGTCTGTATATTCTTTAAACACATAACGCCGCAAATCCTCTGTGCGATCTCCATTGGAATCTTCATCCAGTAAAAAAATATATGGCGTTGTCTGATTATTGGCTTGCTGTAGTTGCCCATATCCTTGATGAAGAGCGACAGATCCGTTAAGTTCTGTGGCAATATTCACTTGGGTAATACTACTCAAGTTTAAAACCAGTTTGTCCTTGAGACTAGCAGGTAAAACAAGCGTATCTAGAAGAGTAAAATCTTTAATCACTACTGTTTGTTTCCAAAGTCCTGTAGTGACTTTTGGGGTAAAATCTTTGATTAATCCGAATATCTCGCTGATTACAGTTGAACCTAGTGATAATTTTGCCAGCCAAGCATTGTCCTTGATAAATTTTTCTGCACTAGTAGAAAAATTCTTGAATACATCTAGAGTAATTTTTCCGATTTTATCAACATGACCTGCTATTGAGGCGGCGTAAGAAGCATTGAATGATCCTCTACTCAACCCAACGTTGAATGTATCCACTCCAAGACCGCCGGTTAAATAGTGTGAATCTGTATCGGAAATTTCACCAGTAAACAGTTGATCATCTCCACTATAACCATCAAGTTGATCACTGCCTGTTCCACCATCTAAGTAGTCATTGCCTTCTTCACCAAAGAGATAATCATTGTCAGGTCCGCCGTACAGGTTATCATTACCAGATCCACCATATAGGGCATCATTGCCGGCTTCTTCATAGTCGCCACTATCTTCACCAAGTACATCATCGCCCTGTCCACCATATAGGGCATCATTACCCTTGAGACCCCAGAGCTTATCATCACCTGAGTCGCCATATAGGTTGTCATTGCCAACGTTATTGAACCATAAATAACCACTTCCAAAAATAACGTCGTTACCACCCAGTCCATGTACAGGTCCAAATGATTTTTTTACAGTGTCAAATATGTTCATTTTGTTAAAGTTGTTTACACCAAAATCATCATCATTTGAATCACCATACCAAGCTTGATTAGTGTATTGCCAATTCATCTCAATCTGAACAACCTGACCATCCAACGTTACAGTTGTAGTATCATCCTCAGCCTTCAAAACCGCTAACTGTTGCTGACTTATACTCTTCCCTTGCACCAACCTCGCAAAAATATCACCCTCATCCCCTGCTGCATCTGCTACATTAATTTTTGCATCAATAGAATGCCCAGTTTCCTCCAGCAATACCGCCACAATAGCATCAAGATTCTGAGCATTTTGGCTAATAAAATCAGCAGCTAAATAAATCTTGCCTGTAGCTATAGCAAAAGCACCATTTGCACCATTGAGATCATTTCGATTCACAATCTCGATAGTAGGAATAGTACTAAAATTCCCTTGAGAAAAACCATCAAATAATTGATTAGCTACTTCACTATCAAAATTATTACCAAACGCAGTCTGTAACTTCTCTGTATACCCTGTATCATTTCGGAAACTGCTGAGATAATAATAGGCATCGTTTCGGGCTACATTCACAATATCAAGCCATTCCTGTTGAATGGTGACATCAATTTCCAGATTGTTAGCGAAAATAATATTAGACATGATTGATCCCTGAATTTGGTATTTGGAAAATGCTTTGCAGTATCAATAGTTATGCAGATACTCCATTTGCCTTCTTTGTAAGGCTACGGTGTACACACATCTCTATACTGCAAAACATCATAAAATCGCCCTAAATCCCCCTTAAAAAAGGGAATTTTGAGAATTTTTTGCCCCCTTGTTAAGGCAGGGCTGTTTCATTTGAGAATTTGGTTGGATTCCTAAACCGATAGCAATCCTAAATTATTAGTGAAGATACAATTCAGCGTTATAGACGAGATATAGCATTGCTGCATCTCTGCAATATGAATGAATTTTCACAAATAATTTAGAATTGGTACATTTACTATAAACACCAACATCATATACTACCCATTGCTGAGTACAAGCCTGATAATCACTGACTTCTTATGGCTTTCTTATGACTTTCTTATGAGTTTTAACTGACTTTTACGGCTTCATCAACTATTACAGGCTTAACTCAGCTTGAACATAGATAAATATATATATATGATTCAGTGAAAAATCCGATGCAGCGAAAACTTTACATAAACTTGATAAAATATCAAGGTTTTTATATTAGATACTTACAAAGTAAAATAACAAAAGAATTAATGACACGCTCATTGAGAGTAAATCATCAGAGGATTAACCATGTCAAAATTGCACTTTCTGAGAATGGATATCCTACCCAAAAATCCTTGGCTTATGAAACGGGATTATCCATAGACACAATTAGTAGATTCCTCAATTGTAAACCCGTTCTGTATGGAACCTTTGAAGAAATATGTCGGAAATTAAACCTAGATTGGAGAGAAATTTCCACTCCTGATTTTGAGCCTACCTCTCTCAAAAAAAGTATAAATACACAGGAGTTAAAAAGCAACAAATACCAAGACTGGGGAACTGCGGTTGATGTCTCAGTGTTTTACGATCGCACCCAAGAAATGGCACAGTTAGAATCATGGATATTGCAAGATAGGTGTCGCTTGCTTACAGTCTTCGGCAGGGGTGGGGTTGGTAAAACCATTTTAACTGCCAAGCTGGCAAAACAGATCCAGGGTGAATTTGATTCTGTGATTTGGCGATCGCTCCGTCAAGCCCCATCCTTTGATGAGATCATAACTGATTTGCTATCCTTTGTATCCAATTATCAAGAACCCAAACCCGACATCAACAAACTCATTTATTATCTGCGTACTTCCCGGTGTCTAATTATTTTAGATAGCCTAGAAACAGTCTTAGATGTTGGTCATACTGGTAAATATCGCTCCGATTATCAAGAATATACTGAGTTAATCCGGGTAATAGCAGAAGTAGAGCATAAAAGCTGCGTAATTTTAACTACTAGAGAGAAACCAGTAGAAATGAATTTTTTGGAGGGAGCTAACCGTTGGGTTAGCTCCCTTAAATTATTTGGCTCACTTGAAGCAGCCTTTCTCATACTGCAATCCTATCCGCTCTTGGGTACAGATGAGGATAAATATAAATTATGCAATTTATACAATAATAACCCCCTAAAAATCCGGGTGGCTGCCAATACCATCATTAACTTATTTAATAAAGATATCAACAACTTTCTAGAGCAAAATACCTTCGTATTCAGTAGTATCCGCCACTTACTTGATCGGCAATTCCATCACCTTTCGGCTTTGGAACAGCAGGTAATGTACTGGTTACAAATAAATCAGCAATTTACTACTATTAATTACTTACACACCAAAATTGTGCCTACTGTATCTAAAGCAAAACTGTTTGATGCTGTAGAAAGATTGATTAGGCGTTCTTTAATTGAGACAGAGGTTGGTGGCTATACCCAGTCACCGATTGTAATGGAATATGTGAAAGAGGTATTTACGGAGGAAATTTTTCCTTTAATCAACTAACGAGATCAGCGATCGCTCCTCAAGCAGAGACTACAGCTTCCGGTTGATAGCGGATACCAGCTTGTTTAAAGCGATGTAAAGCTTCACCCAAGCGATCGCAGTCGGCAATCAAACTGATTCTTACATAACCCTCACCTGCAACCCCAAAGGCATTTCCTGGGGTAACTACAACGCCTGTTTGCTGCAACACGTTCAGGGCAAAATCCGTGGAACCAACGCCAACGGGACACTTCACCCAAAGATACATTGTCGCCTTGGTTTTGGGAATATCCCAACCCAACTCTCCTAACCCGTTAATCAGGAAATCGCGGCGGGTGCGGTAACGTTGTTGTACCTCATGCAAATAGACATCTGGCAATTGCAAGGCGGTTTCGGCTGCTTTTTGCAAAGCGGAAAAAATACCGTAATCCAAGTTAGTTTTTAGTGTTCGCAAACCTTGAATGACATGGCGGTTCCCCACCACAAACCCAACACGCCAACCAGCCATATTATAGGTTTTAGATAAGGTGTGAAATTCCACACCAATATCTTTCGCGCCGGGAATTTCTAGCAAGCTAGTGGGTTGATAACCATCAAAAGCTAACTCGGCATAACACAAATCATGCACCAGTAAAATTTCATATTTGCGGGCGAAGGCGACGATTTCTTCAAAGAATTCGCGGGGGGCTGTGGCAGCAGTGGGATTGCTGGGATAGTTGAAATAGAGAATTTTAGCTTGTCTGGCAACTTCGTCAGGAATAGCAGCTAAATCGATTAACCAGTCATTCTCTGGTTTAAGAATCAAACTATGGATTTTCCCCCCTGCGATCGCAGGGCCGCGAAAATGGGCGGGATAAGCTGGGGAAGGAACCAGAACTAAATCGCCAGGGTTAACGTAGGCGATCGCTAAATGGGTTAATCCTTCTTTAGAACCAAGTAGCGGTAAAGCTTCGCTATCGGGATCGAGAATGACATCATAGCGGCGGCGATACCAATTGGTGATCGCACGGCGAAAACTAGCAGTCCCCTCAAAGGGAGGATAACCGTGATTGGCGGGATCTTTCAAGGCTGCGATCGCAGCTTCTACAACTGGTGCTGGTGTTGCACCATCGGGGTTTCCCATACCCAAATCAATTAAATCTAACCCTTGTTCCCGTGCTTTAGCTTTTAGTTCATCTAAACGGGCAAATACATAGGGTGGCAGTTTTTGTATACGTTCTGCTGGGACAATCCAATCTAAACTCATGCTTCAACCTCGTCACTCATTCCCTTGGGCGAAACTCGATTTATGTCTCTACTGTCTCTACTATCTATGGGTGCAGTGGTGGAAACCATTGCCGCCATCAATTGTTCCAACGCGACTTTAAATGGTAGTCGATGGATGTCAGAATTAGGAACTAGAGCAATTTCAGCGGCTGTTTGCAACTCGCCTAATGTAATATTGCCCAATCCCAAATCACTTAATTTTTGGGGTAGTCCAATTTCTGCGTAGAACTTTAACAACTGTTGTCTTGCTGATGCGGCTAATTGATTGCCTTGTAGCATTTCTTCTAAACGCAGTTGTACCAAAATCCCAAAAGCAACCTTTTCGCCATGAATACTCTCATGTCCTGAAATGTGCGTTAAACCATTATGCACGGCATGGGCTGCAACTGTGCGACACTGCGCCCCTCCAAGTCCCCCAACTACCCCAGCTAATAAAACAGTAGCATCTACGACTTCTCGCCAAACTTCACTACCTGGTTCTTTCAAGGCGGCCGCTGACTTTTGTAAGAGGATATCTCGCAAAACTCGTGCTTGTTGCACCGCAGCAATAATTAAAGTGTCTTGCAAATGCCCACTGCTAACTGAGGCTTCATACCACTTAGCGATCGCATCACCAATTCCAGCTACTAAAGTCCGTTGTGGTGCAGTTTTAATCAAGTCATAATCAAGTATCAATAAATCGGGACAATGAGACAGCCCCACATCGTAGAGAAATGCCCCATCTTCCGAATAAACATTCGACAAGGCACTCCAAGCGGCACAAGTAGCCCCTGATGTCGGAATTGTCACCACTGACAACTGCAATTGCTGTGCAACTAATTTCGCTGTATCTAAGGCTTTGCCGCCACCAAAGCCGATAATTACATCAGCTTTATGTTCTTTTGCTTTTTTCTGTAAAGATTTCAGGCTAGCTTCGCAGCAATCTGCACCATAAGAAGCTTGGACAGGATGTAACTGTTGCGTTTCTAAAATCGGTTGCAAATTCTTTCTGCTGATGGCGAGAGTAGACTCACCTGCCACAATTAAGGGACGACTTCCCAAACAGGCGATCTCTGCTGCGGCTGCTTGTAGCACCCCAGAACCACGAATTACTTTTGCAGGGGCAACTGTGAGCGTCAATAACGGACTAGAGGTTTGAGTAGACAAAGAAGGTTGAGTAGAAAGTTGATTAGACATATAATCTAGTTTGCCAAAACCTTGATATTTCTTAATCTAATAGACTTGCAGCCAAGGATACTTGTTGCCACGCTTTTTTCAGGATGGCTACAAGCTTGTATCTGACTCAACTAGGTTTTAACCGATTTAATAAAAAAGACAAAGCCTATCGCCAACTGGTTAAGCAAATTGACGACTTTGCTTGAATCTGTGATGTCCATTAGTCTGAAATTCCGAACTATCAAAGTTTTGAATAACCGTATTTAACATTACCATTCTCAGATTCTCAAGAAAAGTCATTGAGAACTGAATAATGTGTCGATGGTCATTGTCAGCTATGGATAAGTACCTAGGTACATACATCTATCTATCTGTATGCCTCCACAGCCAACTCATGTGCCGCAAAGACTTGTGAAAATGGCAACAGTGGTAATTAGGATAACAACTGACAAATCACAACTATCAATACCCATTACCTGCACGCTGATTGACTTTTACCCACAGTGGAACTACTAAAGTGTGAATATCTTAATCTAAAAATAACTATTAATGTATCAGTAAATACAAAATAAATTTTGTCATCCTGATGACAGGTAAATTATTGTGTCCTGTGAAATGGGTCAGAGGGGATAAGGAGAAACTTCTACAAAAATTCCTCCCTGCTCCCCTAACTCCGTGCTTCTTAAGCTGTGGGTTTTGGCAATTGGGCGAAATTGTCTGTGTAAATTTTGACTGTGACTGGAGAATTTTGACGAGAAACGAGCGATCGCTTGGCCTCACCCAAGTAAACTGGTACAGAAGTCCCTGGTTCTGGGTGGATAATGGTACGGGCGCGAACTGTCAACTTTTCGTCTTCCCGTGTACCTGAGCGACCATAAGAAAACAAATTACTGGCTGCTTGACGTAAAGTTGCTTCTAATTGTGTGGGTGTAATTTGGGGTGATGTGGCAATCACCGCTTGTGTTGACCCATTGTCATAAACTAGAGTGTACCGGGCTGCTCCTGGAATCACAGTCCGACTCAATGGGACTATCGAAAGTCCAAATAAACCACCCGTCAGCACCAGCATAAAGCCAGTCGTACCCACCAGGCGAAAGCGGATGCCCCATTTGAGAATAAAAGCCAAAACTGTTAAGGCAGCAAATACCAAGGTAGCTATGCCTGACCATTGGGTGTACTGAAGAAAGTCAGCTGTTGTGAGCATAAGGTTGGTTATGAATGCGTCTTTTTTTCGTTACCGACACACCCATTTTACCGAGAGCTTACACTATAGAGGTTATCGTAGTCTTTAATTCTCCGTTTTTCACATACAAATAGATAGGCTGTAGCGAGTTACAAAAACCTAGCTTAATTTCAATAATCATGTTTTATACTTCTTTATAAAAGATAAAAATTTTTTAGATATTCCGTCAAATTCAATATCTTTTAAAATTGTGCTTAACTGAGTAAAAATAATAAAAATACAAAAGGGCATCTACAAGAGATGCCCGTCATGCAGGAAAACCCCAAAGGGTTGTCCCTACACCTTCCCAACAATCAGCAACAGTGACTAATTAGGTATTAGTCACACTCACAGTCACAGACGTGAATATAGTAATCTTATTAACTTCAAACTCTAAATGTCCCCAGTGCATACACTGAAAACAACTAATGCCTAATTTTGATGATATCCCAGCCTGTGTTGTTGATTATAACGATGTACTACTCCACAAATGGCAGCCAAAATTAACCATGAAAGCGCATTCAATCGAAAATCGAAAAGGGTTACATCTACTGTATTCAATAGAACCCACCCAACAAAAGCCAGAAAATAACTGAAAAATATCAATCTGTCTTCTGTATTTATATATTTTGACTTTCGCAATAATTGCCCGCCTGAAATCAGAATCCAAGCAAGTAAACCACAAAATAAAAAAGTACTGGGAAAACCAGTTTCAGCAGATAACATCAAAAACAAATTATGGGGATGACCTAAGGGAATCTGCATCTTTGCTCTGTAGAGTCCACTAAAACTGCGTAACCCCCAGCCAGTCCAAGGATGTTCTTGAGCTAAAGACCAAGCAAACTGCCACTGAGTTTTTCGCATTAAAGCAACTGGTCTATCTGGATACATATCGTCATTTAATCTTGCCCAAAAGAAAGCAGGAACTACCCGGCGAAAAAATTGAGCGACTGGTGAGGGTGCGAAAGCTGCCAAAAGCACACTAGAGACGATCGCAGCCACACCACCCATAAGAATGCGCCAACCTTGGTAGAGTGCATAAGCTAAACAGGCAAAAATAGCGATCGCCCACCCATTGCGCGAGTTGGTAAAAATCAAGGCGATGAAATTTGTAATCATCGCCACGGTTAGGAAGAGGAGGGGGAGAAATGATTTTTGACTCTTGACTCTTAGTTGCTGATAGTTTTCTAACCACAACCCTAGACCAAGGATGAAAACTATCACTAGATAAGCTGCGAAAGTATTAGCGTGCAAGAAGAGTGAAGCTATGCGACCTGGCGGATTTCCTCCTGGTGCGATCGTCCAATCCAACACAATCCACAAAATCTCTAACTTCAAACTCCAGCCCAAAAATAATTGCCCCAAGCCAATAATCACCATCGGCATAGAACCGATTACCAAAATCCAAGCCATTTGCCGCAATTGAACAAATGTTTGAATTAGAGCGCTATGGGCAGCGAAAAGTAAAAAAAATGGTAATAAATTAAATAAGCCGAGGAAAGCTGCTGTCTTGTCATCGGCAAACCCAGCACTCACGATTAGCAACACACTCAAAAGGGCAAATCCCCAATTGAGGGGGCGGCGACTAATTTTGCGGTATTGTTTCAACCAAGTTATTAATGATACAAAACCTATAGTCACAGCCCCCAATAAAGGACTCAATGGGAAAATTAACAGTGCCCATAGAGAGTAGTTCCAAGAAGATTGCCAACGAGACTTGAAATAGTCAAAAACCTTGTTCAAGCTGGTTCCCAACATTCCTCACGAGTGAGGCGAATTTGAGCTAAAGCAAAAATAGTAGGGATGATCCGACCATAGTTAGTGGCGATCGCTCTCCACCCTAAATCCGCAAAAAACCAAGTCCACATTATCGGCCCAATCACGGCAAACATACTGCGGGCTGCCCCATAACGAGCAGCATTCACAGTCATACCTCGCTGGGCCATTCGCATAGCTACATGGCTTTTAAACTGCGTTGTAGCTGCTTCTGAACCTGTAATCGCCGCTTGTTTGGCTACTTCATAGGTAGCAAAGTGGATGGCAAATTGACGGGCAATTTGCTTAAGCACAAGTGGCTGGAGAAGAGAAGTCACCGCTAATGCACTACCGCCTTTGAAAAGTAACCCCAAGGGGTCACGCTGCAATAAAAGTGGTAGCGGTTCTTTTAGTTCTGATTTGACAAGGTGACGCTGCACTCGTAGAGTCAATTTCTGCTTTTCTTGTTCAGGCAATTTTTTCCACACTTGTCCTAGTAGATGCAAAAATACTTCTGCTTCTAAATCAATGGTTGCCAGTTGATTAGAATAGGGAATTTTTAGATACTTACATACTTGAACTAAGGCTTGTCGGTAAGTTACCTGGCCTGTGCGTCCCCGCAATACCGTCATTCCATCTGCTGCCAAAAAACGAAAGCGACCCTCTAGTGCGTCTAGCCAGGCTTTACGGTCTTGGCTTTGCACTTCGATGGGTTCGGGTGTGTGTACATAGTCTAGGGGATTGAACTTACGACTAAATAGAATTGCCGTTAAGTCTTGCAATTCTTCTTCGGTCGCTAACTCTAGCGCCGCCCTCATCTCATCCAATTTCCCTTCCTCCCTTCCATGCAGCTTTCTGTACCTTATTCTACTATTAGCTTTCAGCAGTCATTAGTAGTAATTTTGTCCTTTGATAATAACGAATAACTAATGACCAATAACTAATAACCAATGACTAAGGACTACTGACTCATGACTGATATTGCAGTGATTGGTGCCGGAATAGCTGGTTTAGTCTGCGCCCAGCAGTTAAGTCAAGCTGGATATTCGGTGCTAGTGGTAGAAAAGTCCCGTGGTTTGGGAGGAAGACTAGCTACACGCCGCTTGCATGGAACTTTGGCGGATCATGGGGCTTGTTACCTGAAGCCAAAGGGTGAATTGTTGGGACGTTTTGTGGAGATATTGCGATCGCGCCATATCCTCGAAGTTTGGACGGAGGAGGTTTACGAACTCACAGCAGGTGCTCCTTTATCTGAACCCAAAAACCGCAGTCCGCGATATGTTGCACCTGGAGGCATGAGTGCGATTGCTAAATCCCTCGCCCCAGGTTTAGAAATATTACTGAATCAGCGTGTCATTGCTATTACCCCAACTCCCGAAAATAGTTGGCGTTTGGCTCTCGAATCTAGCAACGAAGAATTAACTGCAAAAGCTTTAGTTGTCGCCATTCCTGCACCCCAAGCTGTGATGCTGTTAGAACCTTTGGGTGAAAGTGGATTGGATGCAGCCTTTCTTGACAACTTGCGTTCTGTAGAATTTTATCCTTCGATTAGTGCGATCGCTGGATATCCTCCCACATCCCAACCACTCCCTCAGTGGAAAGCTCTAACTTTTGTGGATGATGCTGATTTAGCATGGATTGGTTTGGATAGTAGCAAGCGTTCTAATCCTCAACAACCACATTTTGTGGTGCAAAGTAGCGCGGATTTTGCCCAACGCCATCTAGAATCCCAGGATTTACAACCGGCCGGACAGTATATGTTGCAACGAGCAGCTGAATCTCTGTCGCTCCCTTGGCTGAATACTCCCGAATGGATGCAAGTACATCGTTGGCGTTATGCCTTTCCTAGCCGTCCTTGGCACGAGGCCTTTCTGTCTGCCGGAACTCCTCTACCTTTAGTTTGCTGTGGTGATTGGTGTGGCGGCAATCTTGTGGAAAGTGCGATGGTTTCTGGATTAGCGGCTGCTGATGAAATTAATAATCAGTTACGTCATCTACCTTTAGAAAATGTGAACTTTCTCAACGTTTTTACCTGATCCTTTCATCTGTCGTTAGACTGATTTTGCACTATAGCGAGTCGCTATTTTTATGACTCACTAAATCAAGGTGCAACAAATAAGTTTTTTAGATGAAACAGCAATTTTTGCAGCAAACGTAAAATGTGATGTAAATTACCAAGAAAGGTTAACTTCATTAAAAACTTGTTCCTAATTCAAGTTGTTTTATTGCTGTTAGTCTTGATCCCCTATCTTTAATGCTGCGTTTTGTGTAAATTTCTGCCAAAAAGGCAGAAATTTGAAATAATTAGGATTATAAATATAAAATGTTGAGAAGATGTCAGCATATCGGATGCTATTTTAATTAATTCATACTGTTAAAAAGTATAAACTTTAACTAAAATAAGCAAGGAAAAATGTCTGACATTCACCCAGTATAAAAGACTAGTTTCGGGATTTATTACATCTATCAGTTGGATTATTTCTAACTGATTGTCATAACGACGTTGCCATCTAAAAAAGTTATTTTCTCCACCAATCATTGACTGGAATAAAAAAGGGGTTTAAAAATCATGAAAACGGTAGTCAATTTAACACAGCAATCAATAGTCAGTGAGATTGAAAGCGTTTTGGATACATATCCATACCATCCATATCAACAAGCCTTTGCGATTCCTGACTTACGCCAAGAGCTAATTGCTTTCGTCCTCAACCGCATTCCCTCCTTTTACAGCGCGATGTCTGACGCACAGATTCCGCTAGCTGAAGCTGAACAAGGAAACTTGGCTTATTACAAATTGCCTCGTAAACCCTTAGAGCAGCAACTACACTTACAGAATTTGATTCACCAAGGTATTTGTTTAATCGTTCAAGAAAAGTCAGATTGGATTAGCCACCATGTTTGTGAAACAGTTCAATCAACTTGTGAACCCTCTCACTGGTTTGGTTAATAGTTTTAACAAGATTTGGCTCTCTGCTGAGATATCATAATGCCCGCAGTGAATTTTTAATTTTTGAGCTAATCCCATGACTCAAGTCAGTGTAAAACTCGTGGGAATAGCTCAATATTTTTTTAAGCATATTGCTTGCTATTGAGGTGTAAAATTTGACAATTAAGAGGTTCAAAGGACATCCCAGGACATGAGAAAAATAACTGCTCTAATGTTGGTAAGTATTACTGTGACTGTCGGGATGGGAGCATTAACACCCAAAGCCACTAATGCCCAATTATTTTACCCACCAGCAAGCGATCGCCATTCAATAATGGTAATCGGGCAAGGAGTAGTGAGAGTGCCAGCAGATACAGCGGATATTGAATTGGTATTCAGTAGGGAAGCTAGCAATGATGAGTTAGAAACGCAACCATCATCTCTACCTGAAGCCCGTCGCTTGCCCTCACGGACTCTACTCTTAAATTACAAAACAGCAGCAGAACCTTTACCAAACACAAAATCTCTAACTAAAGCAACTCTCCAGCCTGTAGTTAATAGCCTAGTTGCAAAAGGAGTTAGGGCTGATAAAATTCAAGTGCAAATTAGCACTAATTCCAGTGAAAATAGCGCCAAAATATTGGTGAGATTGGAAAAGCCAACACGCGATCGCGTCCAGGAGATTGTTGCTACAGCGAACAAAGCGACAAGTGAAATTGAAAATCTTTCTGTCAAGAGCGTGGGCGTTGAGTATGCAGCCAATGACTGTCAAGCTTTGCAGAGTTCAGTTTATCAATCAGCGATGAAAGACGCTCAAAGTCGCGCTCAGGCTTTAGCAACTGCTATGAGTGTTAAACTTGATACTCCTTCTATAGCCGAACCTTTTTATACATTATTCTATCCCTCATGTAGTTCCAAAACTGGAGTTCCTTTGCCGTCATTTGCTAGTTTTTTATTATCACCAGCTTATAATCCAGATGCCCCGGCAGAAGTAGAGATGAAAAAGGATATTTTTGTGACATATACAACGAAATAATCATTTATATTACGTGTATCTCACTTTGATTGAGTCAAGATTATAAGTGCGATCGCTTGACTATTTTGCCTTAGCTGTAAACAACTCTAATAATGAAAAAACTCCAGAAATGTTTGTGACAAATCTGGAGTCAGGAAAGATACGCATTTACCTATACCAAATTTTCACCGTGACGAGCATTCTACGTCATCAGGGTATACACTCAAATACAGTTAAAGATGTCTAAGGATCAACTGCTGTGCTTCTCGTTTACACAACTTCTCTGTTGAAAGTAACGCAAAACAGCCCCAGATGCACTGAGGCTGTTTTGCGAGAGTTGTTTGGCAGAAGGGGTACATCAATAAGTGATGCCCCGTGTTAAATATAGATAATTCAGTATGCATCCTTATTCAGCCGTGTTTTGGCATATCCGGATGATTTGGAAAATTGCGTAGGCGCAGCCCGTCGTAGACATCGCTTTTTCCAAAAAGAAACTCCAGATGCACTTAAGGCATCTGGAGTAGTAACAGGTTTCTAACATCAATCAATTTTTACCTATGCGATCGCCAGATGTCGTTAGGGTATATACTCAAATCTATTTTATGTCTGATCGTCCGCCAATAGAACAGCAGGTTACCTTCTTTTATACTCATGATCTCAATGCGTCCGCAGAATTCTACGAACAAAAGCTGGGCTTGGAGTTGTGGCTTGACCAAGGAATCTGTAGAATTTACACTGTTAGCGGTTCTGGATATTTAGGATTGTGTCAAGCAAGCGAAATATCAACTCCTCCAGCCGACATGCAATCAAGTGTTATTTTTACCTTGGTTACACAGCAGGTGGATGAGTGGTTTGAATATCTCAAACAACGTGGCATCGAATTTGAAAAGCCACCTAAACTAAACAAAAAGTACAACATTTACCACTGTTTTTTGCGTGATCCCAGTGGTTATTTAATTGAAATTCAACGTTTTGAGACTAACCGCTAAAAAAAGACATAACTAAATAAGTTATGTCTAAACGTTTAATTTACAGGGCAGGATTTATACAGGTTAGAACTTTTTGATTTACTGGAGTACATGATACTGACTAATGCTGTATAACTATTATCGATAGCCATGTACCTTTTCTTCTATCGATTTATCGGCGTGAGGTGCGGGATTTATGCAGCTACCGAGAAATCTTTACATTTACTTACAATTAGCCGCGTAGGCGTAGCCAGCCGTAGCTATCGCTTTGATATACATAAGGCAATACGCTTGGGAACAGCCTCCCCTACCTACCTCAGCAGATTGTAACAGAAGGCAGGATACAGCCATCACCGCCAGCATATACTGTTATCTTTCCATCACTACTTATAGTTCTCGTTTACGTGAGGTACACCCGTAGGGGCACGGCAGTGCCCATTGGTGTCAACTTAAGCTAAAAGCCTTTTCAAATCTCGTTTCCAGCCTCTGGGCTGGAAATGCTGCTCCTGGCGGCTCTGCCGCCAGCAAGAGAGGACGGCATTCCCAGTCTCCGACTGGGAACGAGACAATATCTAAAAGCTGCTTCTAGGATGGCTTTCACGTTAAGTTGACATGTATGGGCAGTGCCGTGCCCTAAACCTCGTGATGTAATGTTGTACCGCATCTGAATGGGAACCGCTATATTACAATATCCTCTTTGCCAATTGTGCTATTTCTATAGTTATTATTTTTAATGTATCGATGTTTAATCTATCGGTTCAGTAAATATTCTCTTAGGGTGACTGTATGAAAGCCGAAAAACTCACATGGCTACGCACAACATTACAACTTAAAGGTTCGGTAATGAAAGCGGTTTATAAACATATTTTATGGTGCGGAGCTTTCGGATTTTTGATTTCTATACTTTACCATTTTGATTTGCCTGTATCCCAACCTATTTTAGGAAGCGTTATTCCTAGTATTGTTTTAGGTTTGTTACTTGTATTTCGCACAAATACCGCTTATGATCGATTTTGGGAAGGCAGAAAATGCTGGGGTTCCTTAGTAAATAATATCCGAAATCTGGCACGGCAAATTTGGGTATCAATTGATGAAATCTCTCCAGAAGATAAAGATAATAAAATTACAGCATTAAATTTGTTGGTAGCTTTTGCTGTGACAACTAAATTACATTTGCGGGGAGAAGCAGTCAATAGCGAGTTAGAAGATTTATTGCCATCTAGTAAGTATATAAAACTGAAGATTATGAATAATCCCCCTATAGAGGTCGCCTTTTGGATAGGAGATTATTTACAGGAGCAGTACCATCGTAATTGCCTTAATAGCTACCAGTTAACATCTATGCAAGAATTATTGAATAATCTTGTGGATAATTTAGGTGCTTGCGAACGCATTTTAAAAACACCTATGCCATTAGCTTATGCCATTCATCTTAAGCAATTATTGCTGCTATATTGTTTCCTGCTACCCTTTCAAATAGTGCAGACTCTGGGTTGGTGGACAGGTTTAATTGCTGCTTTAGTTGGTTTTACAGTATTTGGCATTGAAGCCATCGGCTTGGAGATAGAAAACCCCTTTGGTTATGATCCTAACGACTTACCTCTAGATGCGATTTGCGACACAATGAAACGCAACATTGATGATTTAATTACTCTAACTCCAAATACGCGATCGCATTCAAGTAATTTGACCTATGAGAAAAGTTGAGATTGGAAAGAAGTTCCAAGATTTGGTTATAGCTGTCAAGTCCCATCTCGCCGCGTCCATCTTCTTTCGCAGTACTATATAAACGCGAAACAATCTCTTCATTGGTGGATGTGCAATGATGCCTGTACGTCAAACTTTATCAAAGCCTGATATCCAACTTTCTTATTTAGAGTGGAACCAAGGACAAGAACCTTTACTGCTGTTACACGGCTTAGGCGACCATGCTCTAGTGTGGTCTAGTTTAGGAAATTACCTAGCGGCAGACTACCACATAGTTGCACCAGATATGCGCGGACATGGCCAAAGTAGTAAACCTGAGAGAGATTATAGCTTTGAAAGTGCGATCGCAGACCTCGAAGCACTTATGGATCATCTCGGATGGACTTTTGCCCATATTGTCAGCCACTCATGGACAGGCAAATTAGCCGCCATCTGGGCAAGGCAAAACCCAAAGCGTTTGCGGAGTATAATTCTGGTCGATCCAATTTTCATCTGGAAAATGCCCAGTCTTCTCAGGGTAACTTTTCCCATGTTGTATCGCTTCTTGCCTTTTCTCAAAAGTATGGGTCCCTTTGCCACTCATGAAGAAGCCGAACAACAAGCACAGCAGTTAAAGCAATATCAAGGATGGAGTTCCTTACAGCAGCAAGTCTTTCAAGCAGGAATAGAACAAAAACCCGATGGTAGTTGGGGCAGCAAATTTACCATAGCCGCCCGTGACAGCATTTTTGAGGCAGTAATGCAAGTGCCTGGTTTTACAATCCCCCTTGACACCCCTGCCATCTTCGTCCAGCCAGAACAAGGATTGAACCGCCAAGATTGGCAAATTAAACCCTACAAAACCTATCTTAAAAACTTACGCATCTGCCAAGTTCCCGGCAATCATTGGCCGTTTTTGACACAACCAGAGGCATTTAACCAAACTGTAGCAGCTTTATTGGCAGAACACAGATAGAAAATCTCATAATTATTGGACGGGATTATCATACGGCAACAGAAGAATTAATAGGAGCGATGTCTAGCAACAAACTGCTACGCGTCTGTATTCCTCTTAAATCAGTTATGAGTTATCAGTAACTCGTGAACGCTGATAACTCATAACTGATAACTGTTAATGTACGGATAAGCCAGTCATGAGCCTTTGTATCAATCCCGTTTGCCCTAAACCAAACCATCCGAATAATCATCAAAACCGCTTTTGTCAAAGTTGTGGTTCCCATTTGGAATTGCTAGGGCGTTATCGGGTGATGTGCCTGTTGAGTGACAAAACAGGGTTTAGTAAAGTTTATGAAGCATACGAACAAGATACCCCTAAAATCCTCAAGATACTCAAAGACGATCTATCAAGCGATGCCAAAGCAGTAGAACTATTTCAGCAAGAAGTAACTGTATTGAGACAACTCAAGCATCCTGGCATTCCCAAAGAGGATAGTTACTTCCAGTATCAAACCCGAAATGGTTTAGTGTTGCATTGCATTGCAATGGAAAAAATCGATGGGTACAACTTAGAAGAGTGGCTAAAGCAGCAACAGCAGAATTACCCTATTTCACAGGAACAAGCTTTGGCCTGGTTAAAACAATTGGTAGAAATTTTGGATTTAGTGCATGGTCAACAGTACCTGCATCGAGATATTAAGCCATCTAATATCATGATTCGATCCTCCCTTGGGAAGGGTTGGGGGGATTTAGTACTGATTGATTTTGGCACCGCCACAGAAATTGACAGAACCTACCCAGACAAACTCAACAACAGCGACGGGATGACAGCACTGATGTCATCTGGCTACAGCGCTCCAGAACAAATGAATGCTCAAGCAGTACCGCAATCAGATTTCTTTGCCTTGGGACGCACTTTTGTATTTTTACTCACGGGATACCATCCTTTAGATATGTATGATGTCCAGCAAAATTTGTTGCACTGGCAAAATCATGCCATCCATATCTCACCCTTACTATTGAATTTAATTGATTGGCTCACAGCACCGGATATAGAAAAGCGTCCTGCAAATACTCAGGAGATTTTACAACGCCTAGAAGAAATTGAAACCCAACTAATAGAAACTACTGCTGAAAACATTAATTTATTAGATGATTGTAAAATTGAGGAATTGCCAGCACTAATTACTAAAACTTCATTATCTCCACAGAAACAGACAGAAGAAGTACCACTACTGGCATTTTTTGTAGCCCTGTTAGTCATATTAGGATTACTTAGTATAGTGGTATTAGCAACGCGGACATCAAAATTTTCTGTGAGGCAAAATTACGGTCAATCTCCACAAAAAAAAGGTAATATTGATTATTTTCCTTATCAAGAAGGTAGGGATAGTCAGGGGAAGGTAGCCGAATTTAATATAGCTGTTTTATCACTAGAATATAAATGGCTTTTAGGTAGCAATTTTCAAATTAAATATAATGATGAAATTATTAGTCTAGACCTTTTAAAGTTGAACTTAGAACAGGAAGGTATACAGAAGATAATGGAAGATCCTAGTGAGATTATTTCTGTAGGCACAGTTTCTTGTAAAGGTAATATAGCAGTTCAACAGCGAATGTCTTTAGAACGTTCCAAACAAGTACAACTTTTAGTGAAAAATTTATTTATTAATACACCAAGTGTCAAAGGCTATCGTATATTAAATTTGGGACAATTTCAACGGAGTGATTGTCAGGCAAATCAGGATTTAACTAAATATCAGAAAAGTATTATAATCATTGGTGTTAAAAAACAATCAGCAAGTGTAATTATTGATGAGGCATTACGGGATAGGTTAGAGAAGAAGCCTTTTGCTGATTTTAAGTTAGAAGATTATTCTTTGGGGACGGCAGAAAACTTTAAGACGATACCAAGTAATTTAGAAAATCTCTAGCATTGTAAATCATGCTCCCATCCCAGAATACCGCTTCAAACCCGCACGCCACAGCAAACGATTCGCACCCAAAAACACTAATATCCATCCCACCATTGACCCAAATCCTCGCCCTATATCCACGGGTAGCCCTACCAAAAGACTCGCAGGAAAATCAATCAAATAGGGAAAAGGCGTAAACATCACTATTTTCTGCACAGGTTCTGGAAAGACCTCTAAAGGTGCTATCAAACCAGATAAAAATAGATAAAATAACAACCAAAAATTTTCTAAAGCGCTAGCCCGTTCTGTCCAAAAGGCGAACATGGCAAAGGTGTACTGAATCGTAAACCGCAAAGCAAAAGCTAGCACCGCCGCCAATGTAAACAGCAAAAACCTACTCAAACTTGGTAACCAAAAAGCCTGGGGATAAAGAATAAAAAATAATCCCACTAGTAGAAAAGCAAACGTTAGCCGAGCAAATCTTTCAGAAATATGACTCGCAACATGATGCCATACGGGGTCGAGTGGTTGTAGCAACTTGGGCGAAAGCCTGCCTTCTACTACCTCTCTTTCAAAGTCCCAAATTACCCAAGCAACTGTTAATTGTCTAACAATGAAAACTGTGATAAAGTAACGAGCAAAATCCACAGGTGATAGTCCAAACTGTCCTCCTTGTGCTGCCTGTATCCAGATACCCATAAGGATAATCGGCAAAGAGCCAGCCAAAACCCATAAGATTAGTTCTGCTCGATACTCAACCATATAGGCGTAGTATACTGACAGCAAAGTTAAGGCTTTTCTGATTATCTGCTTCATTTATTCACTTCCCGCTACAAAAATTATCCAGAATTCTCCACTCTTGTACAGACGCGATTAATCGCGTCTGTACTACACGACACCCGCCTGAAAAACTCGTCCAATCACTTCTTCCACAGGCGGTTCGGTAACTGTTAAATCAATTACCTCTAAATCCGTCAAAATCTGAGAAACCGTGCGGGTGAGCGCCTCTCTTGACACCATAAAATGCACCGATCGCCCTTCTAAGTGTTGCACATCACCATAGGTCATAAGTTTTTCTATCGGTAGAGGTTGGGCTAACTCTATATGAACTTCTCGGTAAGGGGCAAAACGTTCTAGTAGTCCATCTAAACTACCGTCATACATCAGCCTTCCTTGGTGAATCAACAGCACTCGCTGACACAAAGCTGTGATATCAGCCATGTAATGACTCGTCAACAGCACTGTAGCTTGATAACGCTGATTGTAGTCGCGCAAAAAATCGCGCACCGCCACCTGAGCATTTACATCTAGTCCCAGCGTTGGTTCATCTAGGAATAATACGTGAGGACGGTGCAAAAGTGCTGCTAGCAATTCCGCTTTCATTCGTTCACCCAAAGATAGCTTCCGCACTGGTTGGGTAAGTTTGCCTTCTAGGGAAAGCATCTCTGTTAGTTCTCCCACCCGCCGCTGGAACTCTTTATCAGAGATGTTGTATACAGCAGCATTAATTCTCAAAGAATCCAGCGCTGGTAAGTCCCAAATTAGCTGCTGCTTTTGCCCCATTACCAAGGTAATTTTTTGCAAAAATGCTTCTTTCCGATGAAACGGAATTTGTCCAGCTACTTGAACTTTACCGCTAGAGGGATGAATCAACCCCGTGAGCATTTTGAGTGTGGTTGTTTTACCAGCACCATTTGGGCCCAAAAACCCCACTACTTCACCAGGAGCAATTTCAAAGGAAACATCCTGAACTGCTTGAATTGTGCGGTAGGTGCGGCGAAAAAAGTGGGTGATTGTACCTTTAATACCCGGACTTTTAACTGCCACTGGATAAGATTTACTTAGCTTTTCAGCAATGATGATTGACATATTTTTTATATTAGAACCACAGATGTACACGGGTAAACACACATAAATCATGATGTTGATTGCTATTTTTCTGTGGTTCCAAATACTAAAGTAGGTATTTTTGCCAGTGACATATGATGATTTCCTGTGGTGGGCATTACTCAGGCACAACACATAGACTTTAGCGTAAACGTCCCGATCGCAATGTACTAATAATTAACCACAAACCCAATAAACTAGCGACGGCAAAGAGGATGGTGCTTAAAAAAGATAGCTGAGTTGTCTGCGCTCTGGTGGAAATAATTGCTGCACCCATAATCAGCGAACCCACTAATATACTAAAAGATAGTCGGTTAGCCGCATCGTCCATAGTGCGCCGCACGCCATCTAACCCCCGCAGCGATAGATTCCACTGTAAGGTTTCTGAGGTAACTCGGTCTAATAACAGTTCTATTTGACGGGGAGATTGGAGAGAGAGACTTTTAATATCTAGGGCTGTTCTGAGGAGCGATCGCACTGGATTATCGCCTAGTAACTGCCGACGAAACAAGTCTGTAATTAATGGTTTTACTTCATCAAAAAAGTTAAGCTCCGGGTTGAATGTCCGCGCTACACCCTCTAAATTTGCTAGGGTTTTGGCATACAAACCCATATTGCTAGGTAATCTAATTTTGTTGTTGCGGGCAACTTGTAAAACTTCATAAATTATCTGACTGAAGTTTATTTGCGTGAGGCTGACGTTGTGATACTTTCGCAACATGCGATCGTAATCATTTTCTAACCGCGACAAAATTACTGGTTGGGCAGAATCTGATAGCTGCAAAGTTAACTGAGCGCACCTTTGAGCATCTAAATCAACGATCGCTAACAACATCTCTGTTAATATCTGCTGTGTGCGGGGATCAAGTCTTCCCACCATGCCACAGTCTAAGAGGGCAACACGACCATCTTTGAGATAAAACAAGTTCCCTGGATGGGGATCAGCGTGAAAAAAGCCATCTATATATAGTTGCTGAAAAAATACCCGAAATAACAAAGTAGTTATTTCTTTACGCTCTACATCAGGATCTTTACCATTATTGTTGTTGTTTAAATCTGCCGAGAGGAACGGCACCCCATCCAGCCATTCCATCACCAGTAATTTTTCTGTGGTCAATTCCCAGTTAATTTCCGCAACCACTATTTGCGTGGGATCAAACCAACGACTTTTAGATAAGTTGCGCCGCAGTTGGTCTGTAAAACCCGCTTCCCGTGTAAAATCCAACTCGGCTTCTAGAGCTTTGGTAAATTCTTCGGCGATGGATTTGATTTCATAGGTTTGCCCAAACTCAGTCCGCGCCACTAAATCAGCAATACCTTGAATTAAAGCAATATCTTGGGCAATTGTAATATCAATTCCCGGACGTTGCACTTTCAGAGCGACTTCTCGACCGTCTGCTAATGTAGCTCGATGTGTCTGAGCAATTGATCCTGCTGCAACTGGGATCGGGTTAATTGTGCTGAAAGTTTCTGCCAGAGAGAGTTTTAGTTGTTTGCGGATGACTACTTCTACCTCTGACCAGGGAACTGGTGGTACTTCGTCTTGTAGAGTTGATAGTTCCTCAATGTAGGCAGCACTCAGTAAATCTGGACGCGTAGAAAGTAGCTGACCGAGTTTTACGTAGACTGGGCCCAAATCTATCAGGATATTTTTTAAAACCGCAGGTGTAGGTAGCTGGGGTTCATCAGCTTTGCCACCAGTGAGTAACCTTCGCATATAGTCCCAGCCATTGCGAAGGAATACTTCAAGAATTTCTCGTTGACGGGGAACAGTTTGGGTGAGGAACATTTTTGTAAAGAACTGCAAAGATGCAGAGGAGTTAAAGAGGTAAACAGCAGGGGATGACAATACAACGGAAGTCGGCTCTAGCTTTACTGCTTGTTAAAGTTTTGCTAGCTGCGGCACAGTCTTGAAATCTTTTTATGGATGATTGTACGGCTTCGTGGAGCTTTTGCTCACTCAGCATCCGTTTGACGTAATTAGAGCAGGAATCCCCACCATGTAATAAGCGATGGGAACAACTAAATCCTTTGGACGGAGAAATATATTTTTGATAGGCAGTAATAGAATCGATGGCCATTGTTTTGGCGAGAGGCTCAAAGCTAATAATGTCCATAACTGTCAGATAAAATAACAGACAGTCAAGTTATAATAGGAAAATAGACTTTTTCGCCTCTGCCAAGGGTTTTAATTTTTACAGCAGGTCGGTAAATCGGGAATCGCTTTGAAGAATTTTGAGGATCTGCTTAATTTCCTGGGTACGTTCTTTTTTAACAACGAGAGTGACATTGCGATCGCGCACAATCACCACATCCTCTAAACCAATTGTAACAACTACATCTTCTGGATTTGAGGCGTAAATAATAGCGCCCTGCGTGTCCAACCCTACGTGAGTAGCGAGTTCTACATTGGGATTTTCCTCTTTCTTCAGTAAGCGTTCGATCGCATTCCAATCTCCTAAATCATCCCAACCAAAATCAACTGGCAAAACGTATGCTAGAGTTGTCTTTTCCATTAGCGCATAGTCTATACTCTTCTTAGGCAACTGGGGATAGATATCAGGACCATGTTGTTCTAAAGGTTCGATAATTTCTGGAGCATGGGTATGTAGTTCCTTGAGAACAACCCCTGCCCGAAAAACGAACATTCCACTATTCCAGCTAAAGCGTCCCGTAGATAAAAAAGTCTCTGCCGTTTCTCGGTCGGGCTTTTCAGTAAAGCGGTTGACGTGATAAGCTGGCAACTCATTAAAGCTACCTATTTTTTCACCTTGTTCAATGTAGCCGTAACCGGTTGATGGAAAAGTAGGCTTGATCCCCAGTGTAACGATCGCTGCTGTGCTTGCTGCCAGTTGCGTAGCCGCGCTTAATGTGTGTGCAAACGCTTTTTCGTCAGCAATCCAGTGGTCAGCAGGGAAAAAGCCAATAACAGCGTCTTCTCCATAGCGCTGTTTGATTTCTAAACTTGTCCAAGCAACGGCTGCGGCAGTGTCTCTGCCTTCCGACTCAATCAATAAGTTCTGAGATGGTAGATCAGGTAATTGTTGTCTTACCCCTTCAGCTATCTGACTAGAAGTAATCACCCACAAGGAATCCCACCCCGTTCGGGTTCGCCAGTCGCTCATGGGGGAAACCCCCAAGACCGCGCTGGACTCACCGCCACCGAGTTCTATCAATCGATCGGCGGTTGCTTGTAATAAACTTCTAGAGCTACCATCAAGACTTAAAAATTGCTTGGGTCGGTCTTTGCGGCTCAGGGGCCAAAAACGTTCACCTTTACCACCAGCAAGGATTACGGGGAACAATAAAGTATTCATGTTGTCATACACGCCTACCGAAGAACATTACAAGTTTACAGTGAGCTTTTCCACTGGCAATATTTGTAGCTTGCATTAACATACTTTTAGGGAGTGGTTGAGTGGGGAGATAATTGTGATAAAACAAGTCGAATGGTCGGAAAATCCGGTGACATCTCAACAAGTAGCATTTGAAAATGAGGTGCGATCGCAGCAACTTCAACGAACGGAAAATCAAGTAACACCTGCACCAGTAGCCGACTCAGAGGAGGAGGAGGTCGAACTAAACCCGCCAGCGAATCCCAACCGTAGCGTCGTCGAATCTGTTGGTGCGATTCCCAATGAGCTTTACGAGAGACTGGGTTTAACCATGCCTCGATGGCTGTTATGGATCATGACGGTTGTCATCGGCATTACCTTATCTGGGTTGCTGGTATCAACCTTAGCCCTTTGGACTCCGTTGTGGAGCAACCTAGATCGAACAGATGAAGATTTAGGAACTGCTAAAGACGAGGTAAAAATACCACTACCAGGAGAGTTATGGAGCAAACTTTCCCAGTACCAGCTTTCACGACCGATGAATATTTTAATTATGGGGATTGAACCAGTCAGCGGTACTGTTGATGGTTCTCCAGAAAGCTTTGCTGGGAAAAGCGACTCCATGCTGCTAGTACGGCTTAACCCTAGTGAAAAATCTGTACGGGTGCTTTCCATTCCCAGAGATACGATGATTGCTATCCCCGAAAAGGGAGAAAAGGGATTAACTAAGGTATCTGATGCCAATGCCCAAGGCGGCCCAGTCTTGGCAGCACGGGTAGTTAGCCGTACCTTAAACAACGCCCCAATCCATCGCTACATCCGTATTTCTACCAGCGGCTTACGGCAGTTAGTCGATCAGTTAGGCGGAGTAGAAGTCTTTGTTCCCCAATCAATGGAATATAAAGACTCCAGCAGTCGGCTGTCAATTAATTTAGTCAGTGGCTGGCAAACCCTCAACGGCGAACAAGCAGAACAGTTTGCCCGGTTCCGCGAACCAGGTTTGGGAGATTTGCCGAGAGTGCAGCGTCAGCAAGCACTAACAGCAGCATTGCTGCAACGCTTAAATAGTCCTACCGTCTTACCCAGGTTGCCTCAATTAACTCGCTTGATGCGAAAATACTTTGATACCAACCTGAAGATGGAAGAAATGATGGCGTTGGTGAACTTCGGTCTCAACTTAGATCGGGATAATTTCCAAATGACCGTGTTGCCTGGTACGTTTAGCCGTTTTAGCAAAGACCCGGACAGCTATTGGCTGAACATGACAGGACAACAGAGCCTGTTGAATGATTATGTTGGGGTAAATGTACCTGGTCTGAAACCAGATATGCGTCAGGTTCCTAACCTCAAAATTGCTATTCAAAATGCCTCCAATCAACCTCAGCTAACTGAAAAAGTTATTGCTTATCTGAAACAGAAAGGCTTTACTAATATTTACAAAGTGCCTGATTGGCCAGATACCCAACGTCAAACTCAGATTGTTGTCCAAAAAGGCAACCGACGAGTTGGAGTTGATTTGCAAAAAGTCTTAGGCTTGGGTCAAATAGAAGTGTCGGCGATTGGTGATTTAGAATCTGATCTCACAATTCGGATTGGTAAAGATTGGAAATAGCCAAGAGTCATTAGTCATTAGTCATTAGTTATTGGTTAAATGACAAAGCGCAAAGTCTGAGCGGAGGAAACCTCCGCTCAGAACTTTGTAAGAGAGGACTAATGACAAAAGACTACTCAGAAATAATAAAGTTATGAAAAAGATTTTATTGCGCTTTTTGAGTTTGATTGCGATTTTGATACTAGCATGTTTGTGGATAATACTTAATCCCAAACCGGCTTTTGCTCAAATCAACACAATCAACTACAACAATATAAATTTAGAAAATCGTGACTTCTCGAATGCTGATTTGGCAGGTGTGACTTTTGTAGCAGCAGAAATGCGGGGGACAAATTTTCAAGGGGCGAATTTAACCAACGCAATTCTCACTAAAGGAGTTTTATTAAAAGCAAATCTGGAAGGTGCGAACTTGAGCGGGGCTTTAGTCGATCGCGTCACTATGGATGGTGCTAACCTGAAAAATGCCATTTTTACAGAAGCAACTTTGACCCGCAGCCGTTTTTTTGATGCCGAAATTACAGGCGCTGATTTTACCGACGCTTTGATTGATCGTTATCAAGTGTCGTTAATGTGTGAAAGAGCGGATGGCGTAAATCCGGTTACAGGTGTGCCAACGCGAGATAGTTTAGGTTGTAAGTAAAGAACCTCAGCGTTAAGCCTAAAAACAAAGACATTTTACCGAAAAAATGGAAAATCAAGCTTTTTTATTAGGCTATGTATTATTAATTATCAATTTGATTTTAATTTGGTATTTGCTCAGAGGTAAAAACCTAAAAATTCATGAGCAAAGTGTCTGTGTATAGAATACTTAACCTTTGAGTAAAGTATTCCCTTGGTAGCATATTCACTGATTACCTAGTCTAAGTACTAGGGAAGATTTATCATGAATTGCTAAAAAAGCTTTGGCTAACTGGTAGATAATTGGGGCAGAAAGCTATAGCTAGAAGCATGGAAACCAAACAGCTAGGAAAAACTGGTGTCTTTGTAAGTGCGATCGGTTTGGGTGGTATGCCCATGTCAATTTCTAATCGTCCTCCCGAATCAGAATCAATCCAAGTGATTCATCATGCTCTGAATCTGGGTATTACATTTATTGACACTGCCGACGCTTACTGCAAAGATGAGTCAGATAAGCACCACAACGAGCGACTAATTCACAAGGCGCTTACTAGTTACAAAGGCGATATTAGCCAAGTAATTGTGGCAACTAAAGGCGGTTTAATGCGTCCCGATGGAAACTGGACAAGCAACGGCAATCCAGAACATCTGCGCCAAGCAATTAGAGTCAGTTTTGAGGCGTTGGGTGGTGCTAAACCTATCGATGTTTGGCAATACCATTCTCCCGATAATAATTACACCATTGAGGAATCCCTTACACCTGTGAAAGAGGCAGTGGAGGCAGGTTTGATTCGGTTTGTGGGAGTTTCTAACTTTTCCGTTGAACAAATTAAACGGGCACGGGACGTGGTAGATATTGTCTCGGTGCAAAATCAATACAGCCCTTGGCAACGACAGCCAGAAAATGACGGTGTGTTGAAGTATTGCGAACAGCAAGGATTGACCTTTTTGCCTTGGAGTCCCTTTGGTGGTAGGCGTCGCCATCAGGGCTTGCAAGATATCCCTGCGATCGCTCAGTTAGCTAAAGAAAAAGGCGTGTCAGTGTATAATATTGTCTTGGCGTGGTTGCGTTCCAAGTCGCCCGCTATTTTGCCAATTCCTGGTGCTAGCAAGGTTTTCAGCATTGAAGACTCAACACGTGCTATCAATGTGAAACTATCTGATGAAGAAGTGCAAAAAATTGATGGGGCAACCTAATTATTTTACTAGCTAATGTAGATGTGGTAGAAGTTGCCTAAGATTTCCGTGGCTTGTTTAGCTGCATAAACTATTGTTAATCTTACAAAAAGACGCAAAGATACTAAGAAATTTTGTGCGTCTTTTTGTATTCATGCGAGACTATTATCGAAAGTAATTAATCTAAAATTTATGCAGCTAAATTCTGTAATCGATAGGTTAAAGCAGAGGTTAAGAGTGTTTGCAGTTCTGCTGCTAGCTTCCCAATTCATCTGGCAAAATCCAGGAGATGCACAGCCTCAGCCAAATACGCAACTTCTGCCGTTTTTTGATAATGTAAATAACCCAGTTTCTGTTCGTTTTCCCGGAGGACAACAGGTAGATATTACACCACCTCCACCGCTGCTAAATTCTTTTGACAAAGCTGTACTAAAACTCTGCGGCCCTATTGGTACGAGAGTTAGTTCTAATAATTTTAAACAATTGTTATCTTATTACCCAGATGTGTTGCAGAAACTTCAGCAAGCTAGCGGTGGTGAACTTCGTCCGGGACGTAGGAATAAAGCACAATTTCTCGAAGATTTAACAAATATTTGGTTCAAACGGCGGGGGTTTGAACATATCTTTTGTGGCGAAATATATAACGCCGATGATATTGGTGGTTTACATTTCTATGGCAGATATTTACAGTTACAAAATGAAGGAATAGGCGGACGTTTGCCAAATAATCAAGGACGAGAGGAAGTTATTCCTAATGTAATTTATACAATGGGTGTAGTAATTAAACAGAAAAATCGTACAGTAACAGATGTCATTAAAGGCTATGGCTACCTCAGCAATGCCGAAGAAATGCTTTTAGATGCCACCAAAATATTTAAACTCCAAGGCAACAATGAGGAAGCATGTATTTATAATGTGCGTGATCGAGAAACAGGAAAATTATTCCCTACTGTTTTTGTCAGTAAAGAAAAAGCGATCATTACCTATTATCCCGATGCTACTCCTCAAGGTGCAAAATGTAAAAGTTAAAATTTATAGATCGCCTACACTATAGCGGTTCTCATTTACGTGAGGTACACCCGTAGGGGCACAGCATGCTGTGCCCTACACCTTGCGATATAATGTTGTACCGCATCTAAGTGGGAACCGCTATAAGCTTATAAATAAAAGACATGATATTAGAAACACACCGCTTGCTAATGCGTGACTTTGTAGAGGCAGATTGGCAGGCGGTTTTTGCTTATCAATCTGATTCTTTGTACTTGCGTTACAACTATTGGACGCACCGCACAAAGAACGATGTGTGTGAGTTTATCCAGATGTTTATTGATCAGCAAAAAGAGCAACCAAGAACAAAGTTTCAGTTAGCTATTGTCCTTAAAGAAGAAAATCGGCTTATTGGTAATTGTGGTATCCGTGTAAACGACCCGGAAATGCAGGAAGCAAACATCGGCTATGAACTAAATACTCAGTATTGGGGACAAGGTTATGCAACAGAAGCAGCACAATCCATTTTAAAGTTTGGCTTTGAAGAACTGGGAATGCATCGTATCTGGTCTTGGTGTGTTGCAGAGAATGTTGCTTCTGTAAAAGTATTAGAAAAAATTGGTATGCGTCGTGAAGGTCATCTGCGGGAAAAAGAGTTAATCAAAGGCAGATGGTACGACAACTTTCTTTACGCTATCCTTGACCACGAGTGGAAAGCAAAGTAATACTGCTTCTATGAGCTACCTCAGAGACAATATCATAAATTCCTGAGAAATTGAGGGTAAGACAACTTCCGAGGGTCACAGACATGACCAACACTATCCTCAATTTCCAAACAGCTACCGGACACGAAATTTTAGCAGCAGCGGGTAAAAAATATCTGCGTCCTGGTGGACGAATAGCCACAGAGAAATTATTTCAGTGGGCAAACTTTCAGCCTGGAGAGACAGTTTTAGAACTAGGTTCTAGCTTTGGTTATAGTGCGATCGCTTTAGCAAAACGCTACCATGTGAAAGTAGTAGGCGTTGAAAAAAATCCTGATAGTGTAGCTTGTGCGCGTGCTAATATCTGCGCTGCTGGGTTAGAAAATCAAGTCGAAATCATTGAAGGTAATATTTTTAACCTAGAGGCAATCCCAGGAAAGTTTGATTATGTATTGGCAGAAGCCATTCTTACAATGCAATCGCCATTGGGAAAAACCAAGCTTTTAGCTGAAATTCACAATCGACTCAAACCGGGAGGTAAATTTCTCTCCCATGAACTATTAGCTTGCGACAAAGAAGAACAAATTCATGCTGATTTAGCACGAGTAATTCGAGTTAATTCTACACCACTGTCAGAATCCAACTGGATGACGGCTTTTGCAACAGCAGGATTGCAAGTGCAGAAATGCCAAACTGACTCAATGAATTTATTGAATTTAAAACGGATATTTCAAGATGAAGGCATCTTTAATACGACTCGGATTCTGTGGAATATATTGACGCAGAGAGCTATCCGCAAACGGGTTTTAGAGATGTATCAAGTTTTTCATAAATACCAACACGAATTAGGCTACATAGTTTTGTGTGCTGTTGCTAGCTAACATAATTTATTCCCAAAACCATCGCCTGATAAATACCGATAATCTTTGAATGATTATCAGCCTTTGTTTACGAATCATAATCTTAAAATACTATGACAAATTCAATCACAACTACCCCATCTATGATTACTCAACTACGAGAACAAATTGAATACCCCAGTGCGGGAGTTCTCAGCAAAGTATTGTTGAAAGATAATGCTTGTCAATACACTCTATTTTGCCTAGCAGCTAACACTGATATTTCTGAGCATACCTCTACTCGGAACGCCACTATCAACGTCATCGCAGGCAGAGGTTTACTTACTTTATCTGGAGAAAACATCATCCTTAAACCTGGTGTTTTTGTCTTTATGCCTGCTAACGCACCCCATGCCTTAAAAGCTGAAGAGAACTTGACATTTCTGCTCACTCTTTCTGAGAAAGTCGCAGAGAGTAATTAGTTATTTATGGAGTCTGGAAATATGCGATCGCTACTTTTCACTTTCACTCAAAATTTAAATCTTTCTAAAACTCAGTTGGAACAAATACTATCAAAACCTCTAACTGAAGTTCTAAATTCGCCTGAATTGCAGCAAGAACTAAACAGCTTAGATATCAATTTGCTTAAGGAAACTTTACCCACAGCAGGAGAAGTTTTAGCTAAGGAATTACCACCTTTCTACAACTGGCTAAAAAATGAGTTGGGAGTCAAGCGGGTTCCTGATAGTCCTGATCACACAACAACATGGGTAATTGGTTTTGTCAATAATCAAGAAAGTTTAACTCATTTAGTTGACTTACACCGACCATTGCCTCGTCCGGCTTTAGAAGCTTCTATCCCCCGCTTGGTAGGGATGTTTGCAGGTGTCGAAGACGCGCAAGTTCGGCAGGAATGGCAAAAAGCGATCGCAGCTCTATGTCTAGTTCTAGTTGTTGCTGCACGTGAACAAGATAGAGCAGCTGTAGAAGTCTGATAACTGTTTACAGAAAATTAAGCTTATGAAACCTGCGGAGGCAGGTTTTCTTTATGTAACCGCGAATTGTATTCGTTAGATTCTCTAATCTATATCTCCAGAAGCGATTGCATCTAATTTCTCCGCATCAAGTATTGTAATCTTCCCACCCCGACTATAGGCAATTATTGACTTGAGACTTTTAATTAAACGCACACATTCTTCGTAAGTAATGCCACTACTCCGAGCCATCCGATAATAAGATAATTTGGCTTTTAAACACTCACCTTGTGGACTTGATTCAGTTCCAGATACAGCAGCAAAATATTGAATTAACCTAGCAAGGCGAACAATAGCTCTTTCAGAAACTAATCCGTGAACTGTTTCATGCAATTGCTGAATTCGACTGTTAAAAACCATCAGCATTCGTAACGCGATTTCAGGATTTTGCCCAATTGCTTTTAATAAAGCATCTCGCTCTACAGTGAGAATCTCGCAATCAGACTCAGCAGTGACAGTTGCCGGAGAAATTCCATTTCCTAACAAAGCAGGAGCCGCAAAAATTTCTCCAGCAGCTAGGGCGCGTAAAATTGTTTCTTTCCCCGTTGTTGCTGTTTTGGTAACTTGAATTGATCCACTGACAACAGCATAGAGTTTAGCTGGTAAGCGATCACCCTCATGCAAAATAATCTCTCCTTTGCTATGGCGTTGCACCTGAGTGTAAGGTTGCAAACTTATCTTCTCTGCTGTTTCTAAACCTGCAAATACAATAATTTGCGAAAGTTGTTCCAGGGATGCTTGCATGATTAGCCTTATATTGCAAAGGCTGGACGATGATGAATCCAAGGGTTAGCCGCTTCTAATTGGGCTGCTAGGCTGATGAGTGTGGCTTCAGCGGCAGGTTTACCAATTAGCTGCACACTGATGGGTAAACCCTTACTATCAAAGCCTACAGGGATTGCGATCGCGGGTTGTCCAGTTGCATTCGCAGGTGGACAAGGGGCAACCCATTGAATAATATTTTGGAATGTCTCTTCTGGATTCAGGGAAGCCCATTCCCCAACCAGGATGGGTGAATGTAGATAAACTGGCAATACCAGCACATCCACGGTATCGAAAAACGCCACAATCTGCCGTGCCACTATCTGCATTTGGGAAACTGCTTGAAGATACTCAGCAACAGAACCTGTGCGTGCAAATAGCCAGCGATTCAATGGCTGCATAACTTCAACAGGAAGTCCCGAAGCAGCTACCCCAGCTTGCCAAACGATTTGAAATGGTTCAACTAAACCACTAAAATCTGGAGATTTATGTTCAACTTTGTGTCCGAGTTGTTCTAATAACTCAACTGTTTGGCGGACACCTTGCTGACAGTTGGCATCAGCTTCTCCCAAAGGAGAAATAGTAGTGTCAAAGGCAATTCGCAATGCACCGAGTTTTGTCTGAGTGGCGGCGAGAAATGATGGTTCAGGATCAGGCAACCAGTAAGGATCGCCTGTGACATAGCCAGATATAGTATCTAAAAGGGCAGCAGCATCAGCCACGGTGCGGGCGATCGGACCGTTGGCGGCAATTCCAGCAAGGCGTTCGCCTACGGGTGCTTTACTCACCCTGCCTCTTGATGGTTTGAGTCCCACCAAACCACAACAAGCCGCAGGCCCCCGAATCGAACCACCGCCATCAGAACCTTGAGCGATCGCACACAATCCTGCTGCTACCGCCGCCGCTGCGCCACCACTGGAACCGCCAGGGGTGTATTCTAAATTCCACGGATTTCTGGCTGGGGGAAAACCCGTAGGTTCGCTGTATGGTAATGAACCTAATTCGGAAGTGGCTGTTTTACCGAGAATAGTAAACCCAGCTTGTTTAATCCTTGCCACAACGCCATCATCATAGTTAGAGATATTGTTAAGTAATGCTGGATTTCCATAAGTACAGGTAACACCCGCTACAGCATTGAGGTCTTTAATGGAAATTGGCACCCCAAAAAATGGCGGTAGTTCTGAGGTAGTTGTCAATAATTCTGTTTTGGCTTTGGCATCTGCGATCGCTAGTTCTGCCGTCACCGTAAAATAACTTCCTAATTGGGGATTTAACTGCCCAATCCGTTCTAAATATATTTCCACCAACTCTAGTGGTGATACTTCCCGGCGACGGATTAATTGTGCCAACTCTAGTGCTGGGGTAAATGCTAAATCAACTTCATTCATACGTCAGTGAATGGGTAATTTTGTCTTTTTGTGGGATTTGAAATGTGAAATTGTTACTTTAGCAGGATTTCCGGGAACTATACATTTTATAGCTCCTGAGATTTGTCACTCAACTAGGATGCTCAGATGCAACAGGCGTGTTTACGTTCTTACTCAAGCCATTTTAATTGTTTCGCATAAACTTTCGACAAATCCCTAAGGGGTATTTATGGCTAACCTAGAAATACTTGTTAGTGAATTGCCAACACTAATTCAGAGTCTAAAACTGAATATTGGCGATTCTAATGAAATCATGGAACAAATTATCCTGACCAATAATGCTCAGGAACAACTACGAAATACTAAAAAAATAATTGTTCAGGAATTGGGATTTGAGAATATCAAAAATTCTGCGATCGCTACACTTCCTCGAATAGCTACAATCCCTAGTTTCTTGATACCTGTTGGATTAGTAGATCCAGCCATAGCAGATAAGTTTGGCAACTCAAAAACTAAAATTTCTTTAGCTGATTTAAAATCAAAAATCGATGTATGGATTGAATGGGGTTATTTTTTGCAGGCAATAGCTGCTGATATTCTCAGTGATGTTCAGTTGGTAAATCAATTAAATTCTGATAATAATCATCTCAGCATCTGCGCCCAATTTCAAGTTATTGCTGAAAGCTTAAAAATTAACTTAGTCTTTGAAAATTCTCAAGTTTTAGAACGGCAAATTCAAAAAATTAGCAATTCTCAAAATGAATTGTTCCAGTTAAAACAAAAGTTAAATTATATTTTTGATACTATTAAAAATAGTCATAATTTATTAAACATTTTATTAGGTGTGTCTGCTTTTTGTGGTAAATCTGGCTTTGCCTTAGAGTGGTTAGATGATGATCACGAATTAATTATATCTAGTGATGGCAAATTCCAAGAATTGACAGATATTCTTAATGAGTGTGATTTTTTCCAAGAACAAATTGCAACTTTAATTATCCAGGGTGATACTTTAAAAGAACAGGCAGAACAAGCCCTGAAAAAGATTAAGCACGAAAGTAGTAAAGAACCAATTATTAGCCAGCATGTAGAAATAGTACCAAAGTTTTCCACACAAAAAATAGTACGTTTAGCTTTACTCATAGCCTCAAGTTTATTAATCTTAGGTTTTGCTGGTTGGAAAATTAAAGAGCAAAGTCTACAATCGCAGCAGATGAGTCTAAGTTTAACTCAAGAAAGAAGTGCCATTACTAACTTTAAATCTGCTCAAAAGCTCGGAATGGAAGCTGCTTCTCTGGTTCAAAATCCACCGCATTTTTTAAAGGTATGGCAACAAGCAGAAACTAAATGGCATCAGGCAATAAAATTATTAGATAGCATTCCTGTTGAAACATCAGTTTATGACCGAGCAAAGAAGAAATCGGCTTACTATCGGATTAACTATAAATCTATCAATCAAAGAGTCTTAATTGAAAAGAAAGCCTTAGCCAACTTAGAATCAGCCCAAAAGTTAGCAATTGAAGCTAATTTATTTGTCCAAAATCCACCTCATCCGCTACTAGTTTGGCAGCAAGCACAAGACAAATGGCAACAGGCAATCAAGTTGTTAGAAGCGATTCCAGAGAAAACTTCTGTCTCTATACAAGCTAAAGAAACACTTGTGATTTATAAAACTAACTATGCGGCTATCAGGCAAATAATCCAGAACTAAAAACAATTACAAGATTTCTAATTTCTCTAATAAGTTACGAATCCGAGCCTTTCGATTTTTGTAAAAAAATAAAGAGGCAAATCGCCCTTTTTTGACGCTTCACCTCTCTTAACAACAGATAATTACAACTAATAATTACAGCTTAGAACGGTCAGTTAAAATCTCATAACCGGTCTCTGTTACCAACACTGTATGCTCAAATTGAGCCGACAAAGAATTATCCACAGTGACTGCTGTCCAACGGTCAGATAATGTCCGGGTGTGTCTAGAACCTGCATTTAAAATTGGCTCAATTGCCAGCGTCATTCCCGCACGGAGTTTAACATTTGGCATCTCACGGGTACGATAGTTGAATACTGAAGGTTCTTCGTGCAGATTACGACCAACACCGTGTCCTGTAAATTCTTCGACTATACTAAAGCCGTTAGATTTAACATAATCCTCAATTGCTCCAGCTAGGTCAAGCAGGTATACACCAGCCTTTACTTGTTCAATGCCTTTATATAAAGCTTCTTCTGCTACGCGAATTAATTTAGCAGCTTCTTGCGTCACTTCACCGACAGCAATTGAAATGCAAGAATCACCATGAAAGCCTTGGTAATAAGCGCCCGTATCTACTTTTAATACATCCCCCACACGAATCACTTTCTTGGGACTAGGAATACCATGCACTGCTTCATTATTAATGCTAGAGCAGATAGAACCAGGAAAACCGTGATATCCTTTAAAACTAGGCGTTGCACCCATTTCGCGGATGCGTTTTTCTGCATAAACATCCAAATCAGCCGTTGTCATTCCTGGCTTTACTAACTCGGAAATTTCTTTTAGAACAGTTGCTACAATTGTCGCTGATTGCCGCATGATTTCAATTTCACGCGGCGATTTGATTTCAATTCCTCGGCGTTGCTTTTTCGCAGGTGCAGGCTGAGTCGCTTGAGAAAGTAAGTTACTGAAAATGTTCATGGGAAATTAATAATTACTGGTGGCTCTAGCGCTGAAGTATTAATGCTTTCTCTAGATTACTTGAGAAATAATATCTATAATTTAAGTTATTTTAATCCCAAATAGGGATTCTTCCAGTTTAGCCGCTAACGTATATATAATAACACATTGCCTACTTTTAATGTGTTGGACTTCAATCTAAATTGCCCTAACTTATTTTCCACTGCACACTATGGTATTTAGCTCAATTAACTTTAATTTAAACATTAGATCGCTGCTAAATACTGAGTCGAATAATTTTTAATTCTTGATGGCAATCTCTCCAGTCATGCCTGCTTCCGTATGTCCTGGTATTGGACAACGCAAGCCATAAGTGCCAGATTTCAGGGGCACAAATACCCATTCTGCCTCAGCACCAGGCTTGAGTTCCAGTTCGTGAATGGCTCCTTTAATTTCTACTTTGCCTGCTTCAACTTTTTGTGTCCAGATACCATCGGCAAAATCTTTAGCAGTAAAATAGTGCTTCAGTTGGCTGGGATTGGTAAGCTTTAGTTGATAGCGTTTGCCGGCCTCGAATTCCAAATGATTTGGCTCAAATTTGAGTTCGTTAGCCGAATTACCCAAGCTAACTCTAATTTCTGTGGCTGGTTGCTTGAGCAAATCGTCAGACAAATTTGCTGCCATTGCTGGAGTCGCAGCAATGAAATTTAGAGCTAGGAGCAACGTTAATATCACGTAGTTCCGCCGTAATATTTGCCGCCAAACAGTAGTTGGAAAAGCAAGCAATGTAATTACAATTTGGTATAAATGGTTGTAAGTTTTCATTGGTAGTTCTCAAAAGGCAATGCTGATGAGCAGGAACAATTAATAGGTAGCGGGAAAAACTACTTTATATCTTGCACCTGCCCACTTCCCGCCAGAGAATTTATTCTCTGGCTCATAGCGCAAATCCACTCAAGTGGACTCCAATCCTTATTCACTCTTCTTTAGAAGACTAGCCTCAGAATTCATTCTGAGGCAGTTGTTGGGACTGGTGCAAGTTCTGAGTTTACCCATTCTTTATATTATCCATGCCCAGTGCCCATCTCTACCTAATGCTTTTCTCTGCTAACACAGATGGCCCAGCAGTAACGACTACGATTTGATCTGGGCGGAGTAACTCACGAGCCGCTTTATTAACTTGCTCAAGAGTGACTTTTTGGATTTTTTGAGTGAAGGAGTACAATTCTAATTTGTCGAGTTCATACACCTCATTCATCAGAATTCTATGTGTTAATTCCTCTGGGTTTGCCAGCAAAACGTTGTAGTTGCTGACGAGGGTGCGTTTAGCTGTTTCTACTTCCAGTGCAGTGACACCTTGTTGATGGATTTGCTGTAGCATCTGGCGGGTACTAGCGATCGCTTTACTGCTATCTTCAGGACTAGTTTGCATTTCTATCAAAAATGTGCCTGCATTCTTCCCGGCTTGGAAGGAACTATAAATTCCATAGCTCAAACCTTGGCGATCGCGCACTTCTGCACCCAGTCTACTAGATAGGGTATCGCCTCCCAAAATCTGGTTCAATACTAAGGCTGCGTGAAACCGAAAATCATAACGGTTAATGCCTGTGTAACCCATATATGTAACGGCTTGGGCTTTACCTGGTAAAACTGGGTTGACACTGACTATTTTCTCCGGCATTGGCACTGTGGGATATTTTAATGTGGGTGCTTGGCCGCTAACTTCCCAGTTACCAAACTCATTTTTAATGAGCGATCGCACTTTGTCCAGATCAAAATCTCCCACCAGCGCAAGCACTGTCGTATCTGGACGATAATGTTTAGCTTTGAAATCAATCACATCTTGGCGCTGAATCTGCTGTAAACTCTCCTCTGTGGGAAAGGTGTGTAAGGGATGTTTTTTCGGGTAAATTGACTGAACAAATACTCTTCTAGCTACTTCTGATGGTTCATCTAATTGCAGCTGCAAATCAGTTAAAGTTTGTTGGCGATGCAATTCCAATTCTTTGACTGGAAAGGTACTATTTTTCACAACATCAGCCAATATCTCAAGGAGTATCGGCAAATCCTCTGCTAAACTATCACCCTCAATTCGCACACCTTCGCGGTAGGCTTCAAAGTCTAAACTCGCCCCTCGTTCTGCCAAAGCTTTGGCAATAGTTAAGACATTCTTGCTCTTAGTGCCATTTAGCAAATTCTCTGCCACAAAAGCAGCCAGCCCAGCTTGATTATCTGGATCAAATTCCTTTCCGGCTTGAATGTGACCGCTCAAGGTAACGGTGGGAGTACTATGATCTGGTAACAGTAAGATCCGCAGTCCGTTGGTAAATTTAAATTCCTGTGGTAATACTTGTGCAATCGCATCTGTAGCCAAATCCACAGGCGGTAAGTACTTCCCCACCTCAGAAGGAAGCACAGGTGCGCCAGGAGAAAAATTCTCTGTAGTTTGGGCTGAGTCTGGTTTATCAATAACCTCTGTTATCAGCTTCTGGGTTGGTTCAAAAAAGCCTACTTTCCTGGCTTCTTTGGTAAGGTATTTGTTAATGACAGCAACGACATCCGTCGGCTTCACCAGACGGACAGCAGCCAAATAACGGTCTGTGTAGCGATAATCACCAGCAGTGGTCTCATCATTGCCCAATTGCATTCCTTGAGAAGTGATATCACGGTTACTCAAAATTACATCTGCTGTTAATTGGGTTTTAGCTCGTTCAACTTCCTCAGATGTCACGCCTTTTTCTGCTACATTGGCGATCACACTACTCAACACTGAGTCAATTTTTTTCAAATCTTGTTTAGAACCAGCCATCACCAACACCTCATACCAGCCAGATTCTCGCAGACTGGTAACTGATGCTGTTAATTCACTAGCTAAACCTGATTCCACCAATGCCTGATAAAGTCTAGAATTCCGTCCCTCTGTCAAGATGTAATCCATTACATCCAGCGCAGGCACATCCGGTTGATTTGCATCCGGTAGTGGGTAAACCGCCTGCAACAGCCGCCCTGCTCCCGCTTCTCGCAATATTATGGGAGTGCTGTTAGCGGTAGCGGGGCGTTTAGCCCGTGCTGAGTAACGAGTGCTGAGTGATGGAGATGAGGAAGAAATAACTCCTGCCCCCTGCCTCCTGGGTAATTTACCAAATACCTCTTTAACTATTTCCAGGGTATTTGCAGTTTGAAAATCTCCAACAATTACTAAAACGGCATTATCGGGACTGTAAAAATTGCGGTAATATTTTTCTACCTGCTCAACTTCAAATTTCTCGACATCAGCTTTGGTTCCACCTACAGGCAACCCATAAGCATGATTGGGAAACACCGCTTGCATGACGGCACGGTTGAGGCGATATTCTGGACTATTTTCGTAACCCTGCAACTCGGAAATTACTACCCGCTTTTCACTCGCCAGTTGTTCTGGCTCAATCTGGGAATTTTGCATTCTGTCTGCTTCCAGCACTAAGAGCGCTTTTAGCTTGTTTCGTTCCACAGTACCGTAATATGCAGTTTGGTCATAGCTGGTGAAAGCATTGGAATCACTACCTAAAGCACTAAACAAACGACCAAATTGAATCGGACGATTTTTTGTACCTTTAAACATCATGTGTTCCAACTGATGGGCAATGCCATTCACGCCCGGTTCTTCATTACGTGAGCCAACCTTGTACCACACCTGCACCGTCACCACTGGTGCAGTATGTACTTCCTTTGTAAGGATAGTTAGACCATTTTCCAGCACTGTCTTACGGACATTTAGTGTCAGTGTTGAGGGCATTATTCTTTTTGTTAGCAAGGTTGACTGGTATTTTTCTTTATTAGATATGGCTGGATGTTGGCTATGAGCAGGTTGATCGCTTAACAAAAAAACCGCTACTAGCCATAAGCTTAAAAATAATAATGGCAAGGGATATTTATAAAATCTAGAAAATCCATACATGTATTTAGCAAGTATATCTGTAAATTAAGTTACATAGTTATGTTGGAGAGTGACCACAGTTTAATATCGCAAAAAAATCTGTTATCTCGGTAACAATACAGAAAAATAATATATTAGCAATAAAGGTAATAAAAAAGCTAAATTATGGGTTTTTTGGTAAAACTCGAATGAATTCCAGAGGTAAACCATCGGTATCGGCGATGAAAGCCACTTCGTAAATGCGATCGCCTATTTGCTGTTGTGTCGGTTCTAAAAGTACCTTCAACGGTTGTAATTCTCCGGGTTGATTCCCGGCAGCTAACAGAACACGTTTTTGTAAATTTGTCAACCAACTAGGTAAATCTGGTGTAATTTCAGTCAGATCGAACGAAAGATGATAATACCCCACATAATGCTCATCAGCAAACGCATCTGGCGCTGGTTTTGGTTCGGGAATTTGGATTAGTTCAATTCTGCCGCCCAATCCTTCCATCCAGCAAGCTAGGGTGTAGCCCGTAGTAAAGCGTTCCGAAATTGTAAACCCTAAATGTTCGTAGAAAGCGATCGCTCGATGAATATTCGCAGTCCGAATAGAAGCGTGGTGCATAATTAGTCATTAGTCATGAGTCATTAGTCATTAGTCAAATGACCAATGACTAATTACCATTACTCAAACAACCTGAAATAAGGGTAGCGCACAGGGACGCCAGGCTCTTTTTCCAAGTCAAAATTGATCACTTCCCAACAGGGATCTTCTGAGCTATCGGGGCTAAACTCCACGGGTAAGCCGTATAAACGCGCAGCAGTGGCTTCTGGTTGTCCAGAACGCCAAGGGGTGCTGCGTTCTAAATAGCCACTCATCAATTCCTGATAGCGTCGAGCAATAATCACTCTTGTTGCTCGATAGCCTTGGGTATAGAGCTTATCTAATGCTTCGTGAATTTCAAACCGAATACCATCGGGATGAGTATGCTGTCTATACCATTCATTATTCCACCTCCGCCAATGACGCCCCGATTGCAAATGGATTAACTCTCCATTTTTAGGATTAGCTTCAAAAGCGCCATGACGCGAACACAAATAGGTATCTGTTAGTGTCAGCGCCGGAATAGTCTGGCGACAGTGGGGACACTGTATTTCCGGCCCAAACATCGGGTACTGCAAGCCTGGATTCATCATGAAGTGCGTACAAACATAATTTTGTCTTCACCAGCACTAGTGCATTGGATTATACACTTCGGCTCCACTACTTTGGGTTACTTGCTCACTGCGGCATAGACACGGAGTTGCGGCAGCAACATTGCTCACTAGTGTTTTCCTCACCATAGAGGCTTAACGGTGTGATATCCTGGTTGTTCAACCAGCCTCAAAGGTTGGATTTTCTCCAGTGTTCCTGGGTACCATATTAATATTCTATCGTGTCTACCGCTTCTTACTGGACATCTCCTGATTTTTCTCAAGCTACCTTCATCGCAGCCAATGCTGTTGTTATGGGTTCGGTAAATATAGCAGCAGGGGTAAGCATTTGGTATGGAGCAGTGGTTAGGGGAGATGTAGAACGGATTGAAATTGGCGAATGCACAAATATTCAGGATGGTGCAATTTTACATGGAGATCCTGGGTTTCCGACAATTTTAGAAGATCATGTGACCGTAGGGCATCGCGCTGTGGTACATTCCGCTTACGTTGAGCGTGGAAGTTTGATTGGCATTGGCGCAGTGATTTTAGACGGGGTACGAGTGGGCGCTGGTAGCATTATCGGTGCTGGTGCAGTCGTAACCAAAGATGTACCTCCTTTGTCCCTAGTTGTGGGCATTCCTGGCAAAGTGTTGCGGCAAGTAACAGAGGCTCAAGCCGCAGAACTTATTGAACACGCTAAACGTTACCAAAAGTTAGCTTTAGTTCATGCTGGTAAGGGTACTGATCTCGGCTTTAAGAAGCCTTAGGGAGTGGGGAGATGGGGAAGATGAGGGAGCAGGGGCGCAGAGGGGCAGGGAAGAAATAACTAATGCCCAATGCCCCATAATTTAAACATTCTTTACATATCTAGTTGGAAAAATTGCCCACTTCAGCTAAAAATAAAAATGAGAGCAGTTGACAAAACTTTAATTTCTACTTAAAAGAGGGGTTCTAGATATGGATATCGATTACCGTATAGCGATCGTTTTAGCACCAGTTGCCATTGCCGCTAGCTGGGCAGTGTTTAATATTGGCGCTGCGGCTTTAAGACAAATTCAAGGCTTTTTGGATAGAGAAGCTTAAAATACGGCTCAATATCATCGATCTTCAATCGGCTGTCTCTCTTCACAGAGGCAGTCGGTTTTATTGATATCAATTAGTGGGCATGGGGCATTGAGCATTGGTTATTCTCCTTGTCCCCATCATCTCCCTCATTCCCTCACTCCCCAATCTCCCCTTCCTTGGATATCGATTCTGTAATACAACCCCTGCAACGTTTTGGTGTCCATCTAGGACTTGATCGCATTGTCAATTTATTGGCAAATCTGGGCAATCCTCATCACCAAGTCCCGATAATTCATGTTGCTGGCACCAATGGCAAAGGTTCAGTATGTGCCTATCTTTCCTCAGTACTCACTGAGGCTGGTTATCGGACAGGACGCTATACTTCCCCCCATTTAGTCGATTGGACGGAACGTATTTGTCTGAATGAACAGCCAATTTCCTCTGAGGAATTGAGCCAATTATTAGAAAAAGTCCAAGCTGCTATTCGTGCTGATGACGAATCTGCAACTCAGTTTGAAGTAATTACGGCGGCTGCTTGGTTATATTTTGCCCAGCAGCAAGTCGATGTGGCTGTGGTAGAAGTCGGACTAGGAGGGCGCTTAGATGCTACCAATGTCTGTTTGAAACCCTTGGTTACAATTATCACTTCTATCAGCCGGGAACACTGGCAGCAACTTGGCCCCACCGTCGCTGACATTGCTGGAGAAAAAGCAGGTATTCTCAAACCTGGATGTCCCGTTGTGGTTGGAGGATTGCCACTAGATGCAGAAGAAGTTGTGCGATCGCGTGCCTTAGAATTACAATGCCCGATTTTTACACCTCAACCCGCCCGTGAAATAGCCTCTGGATGGGCAGAATATCAAACTATCGAAAATTCTAAATTAATTAAATACCAGTTACCGTTAGCGGGACAGATTCAATTAACTAATTCAGCTTTGGCTTTAGCTGCTTTAGAAATTCTCCAACAACAGGGTTGGCAGATTTCTGAAGAAGCCATAACTAACGGCATGGCAAAAACTAAATGGCCAGGGCGGATGCAATGGGCTACCTGGAATAACCATAAATTATTACTTGATGGTGCTCATAATACCGCCGCAGCCCAAGTTCTCCGCCAGTATGTCGATAGCTTAGACGCAGTGAACCACAAGCCAGTCAATTGGGTTATCGGAATGTTTTCTGACAAAGATCATGCTGATATTTTTGCCGCCCTGTTGCGGCCAGGCGATCGCCTTTTTTTAGTACCAATACCAGTAGAATCTTGGCCCGGTAGAACTTCCGCTGATCTAGACTACTTAGCAAATCTAGCTTACAGCCTCTGCCCAGAATTAAGCGATCGCCAAATCCATCCAGATTTATTCACAGCATTGGAAGCCGTAACCTCAACCGCAACCACAGACGATTTAATCGTTTTATGTGGTTCCCTTTATTTAGTAGGCGATTTTTTATCACCCACTAATATAATTCGTAAATCATAATTACGAATTACGAATTACGAATTACGAATTACAAAATTTATCTATTGTTCCACTCTTGCGCCGCATCCTCTACGGCTTTATCTACAGTCTTCTGGTTTAACATTGCTGCTTGCAAGTTCTCGTAAACCGCCTTTTGGAGTTTTTTGAAATCCTTCAAAGTCGGAGTTAATATTTCTGCTTGTTGCAGTTGTTGGGCGGTGATAACTCGCGCTTTTTCTATTGTTGAAGCATTAGCTGGAACATCTTTAAAGTAACTATCAGACAATGCTTTGATTGTAGAAGGTAGGACATTTGCAGCTTTAGCAAAGGCTAACTGATTTTCGTCATTGGTGACAAATAAGGCAAATTTCACAGCGCCGTCTGGTTGTTTGCTATCGCGGGGAATAACTATGTTCATCACCGCAACATTTTTCTTGCCTGTGTCACCAGTGAGTTGAGGTGCTATTCCCGAAGCTTGAGCAATTTTCGGGGCATTATTTGCGATCGTTTTCAGAAACTCTGGCCCAGAAGCTAGAAACGCAGTCTCTCCAGATTGGTATAAATCGATCGCATGGCGATGTCCTTGCGTCAAAGCTTCTTTAGGAAGCAAACCTTTTTTATACAAGTCTACCCAATACTGAAACGCTGCCTTACCTTGTGCTGAATTAAACGCTGCTTTTCCCTCAGCATCTACTAAGGTGACACCCATTTGCACGAAAGATTCCAACACTTCACCGGAATCTTGCGGTACGAAAGTCACAAAAAAGGCATACTTGCCAGTCTTATCTTTAATTTGTTGGGCTGCTTGTGCCAATTCTGCGTAGGTTGCAGGTGTTTTATTGATACCTGCCTGTTTTAATAAATCAGTGTTATAAATGGTTAACCTTGTGGTGAGATACCAGGGAATCCCAAAACTCTTGCCATTAAGCGTACTTGCTTTCCAGATATTCGGTAGATAGGAGGAACGTACATCGTTTGGGACTTTCGCATCTAAATCTAACCAGGCATTTCGTCCGGCAAGTTGGGAAGCAAAACCCGGATTGAGGTTAACTACATCAGGTGGCGTTTTCGCTGAGACAGCTGTTAAAATTTTGTTCTCCATCGCCGCCCAAGGTATATCTACCCAGTTAATCTTTATACCTGGATTTTGCAATTCAAAATTTGCAATTAGGCTTTTGAAGTAGTCGGTAAATTGAGGTTGGAGTTGCATCGTCCAAAACTCAACAGTTGCCGTTCCTGAACTAGCCTGTTTTGTACCTGTACCAACATTACTTGTGCTGCAACTTACAATCCAACTGGTTAATAATCCCAGCAGTGTAAAAGCAACAAGTTGTTTAAATTTTCGCAATTGAATCATTTTCCCAGTATTTTTACGCTTGCTCAGTGTGAAAAGCTTAGATCAGAATTGTCGAGATTATAGGCTAAATAAATTACTTAGCACCAAGTCCATTTCTTAGTATCATTTAAATTTTCAATTTAGCAGTCCAGCGGGCACAAATGTGGTAAAAAGCTTCAATAGTCTGTTTGGCAAATCGAATAAAGGGGTCGGCATTGAACTTGCTCCCGAACGGGTAAATGTAGTTCAGCTACGCAAGCAGCGTCAAGGCTTGAAACTAGAAACCTTTACATCGGTAGCAGTTCCCGAAGGCATAGTTACTGATGGTCAAATCACCGACCCCGCAGCAATGGCGCAATTAATTCAGCAGGCGCTAGCTGAGAGCAAAATCAAAACTTCTCGCGTTGCCACTGGTGTACCAGGGCGAGATTCCATCGTTCGGATCATACCAGTGCCAGCAGAGTTAGATGATAAAGAACTGCGAGAAATGGTGCTCAACCATGAAGCAGGTTTATATTTACCCTATCCTCGTGAAGAAGCTGATGTAGATTATCAGAAACTTGGGTACTTTGTAGATGAAGATGGTATTGAAAAAGTACACGTACTCCTAGTTGCCACCCGCAAGGAGATAACGGATACCTATATAAGTACATTCGAGCAGGCAGGATTACAAATTGATGTTTTAGAAATTAACAGTTTTGCTCTGATTCGGACTATTCGGGAGCAACTGCGGCAATTTGGGCCACAAGAAGCAGCAGTACTAGTTGATATAGAGTTTGACAGTACAGAAATTGCCATCATCGTTAACGGAGTGCCGCAATTTTCGCGCACAGTCCCAATCGGGACTTATCAAATGCAAACTGCCTTAGCAAGGGCAATGAGCTTACCCACATCACGAGATATGGAACTGTTACATGGAATGGTTATTCCGCCAACTCCCATAGACGGCGGCAAAACTGGTGTCACCGAACTCGATCCTGGTATGGCAGCCATATTAAGAGTGTTGGGAGAACTTACAGATGAACTGCGCCGTTCCATCGATTTTTACCTCAATCAAAGTGAAAATTTGGAGGTAGCACAGATTATATTAGCTGGCCCAGGAGGTGGACTCCAACAGCTAGATGAATTCTTTACGCAACGATTGAGCTTGCCAACTACCCAAATAGATCCAATAGGGTCTTTGTCTTTGGAAGTTGACACTGATAAATATCCACAGGTACAACGCTCTGGTTTGGCGATCGTACTAGGTCTAGGAATGCGGGAGGTGTAACAAAATGTACAGCCTAGATGTTAACTTTCTTAAAGACCGCCCAGCATACCAGAAAAAGCCTGAGAGAAAGGGAGGCATATCTCTAAACCTGCCTACGGGGAATATGACACCAGTCTATGTGGGAGTTGCACTAGGTGTAGGTCTTCCAGCTTTATTGGGAGTTGGTTGGTGGTTGTTACAAGGAAAGATTGTTGAATTAGAGGGGACAATAGCACAACTAGACCAAGAAAGCAAGAGATTAGATACAGAAATAGGAAATCTGAATAAAATCAAAGCCGAGACGAATGCAATTAAAGGGGAAACCCAAGCTTTAGTCACCGTATTTGACCAGATTCGACCTTGGTCAGCAATGCTGCAAGATTTGCGCGATCGCATCCCAGCGACAGTGCAAATCGAAAACATCAAGCAAATCCCACCCATTGCGGCAGTGGAAGGGAAGCCAGCAGGCAATCCCGCTGGGGGATTAGAAATTACCGGATTGGCTCGTTCTTTTAACGATGTCAATGATTTCTTATTGAGTTTACAACAGTCTCAGTTCTTGAAGTCCTCAGAAAGCAGAATTCTGACGGCAACGTTAGTAGATGCTCCCTTAACTCCAGGTTTGGGTCAACCTACTAATGCTGTAATAATTAAGCCGCCCCAAGTAGTTAAATACACTATTCAATCGAGTATGAACGATGTTCCAGCGTCGGAATTAATCCGGGAGTTGGAAAAAAAAGGCACAGTGGGGTTAGTAACTCGAATTCGTAGTATGCAACAAACAGGAGTCATTTCAAAATGACGCTGAGTGATGATTTAAATTTTGCCGAACATGGTGGGGAATTCGATTCGGAAACGCCAGCCTACCCCGTGGTATTTGGTATTGCTTTCACACCAAAAATTATTGGGATCTTGGTAGGGGTGATTGGTTTAGCGGGAGCAGGTTATATATTTTTAAACCTGCTGATGCCAGCTTGGGAAAGCTATCAGCAGCAGCAAGCCAAAAGCTCTGAACTGCAAGGGCAAATTGAGCAAAAAAAAGCCAGTATCAAACAGATTGCCAAAGTTAAAGACGAGCTAGCACAGGCAAAACAGCAAAAAGTTCAGGTTTTGGGTTTATTTGCTAACGAAAAAACCTTGGATACATTGCTGTTGGATCTGAACCGATTAATTGACTCTGGCAGTACTCCAACTTCTATTAATGCAGTGAGAGCCAAACTGAAGAAATTTGTGCCAGTTTCCGCCAAACCAGAACCGATTATCGATGGAACTCTAGGACTACAGGTTGACGGTAAACTGCAACGCAGCAGTATCAATGCCGAAATTACAGGAACTTATGAGCAAACACAATCGATAATGCGTAACATTGAGCGTTTACAGCCTTTGTTAATAGTTAAAGATTATCAAGCAACTTTGGCTCCAGTAGAGTCAAGATCGCCATTAGATAAAACGCCGGTTCAGGTAGGGCCAGCAGCGATCAATACTTCATTCCAGTTACAGGTATTGATGCCACTTAGTGCAGAAGAAGTAGCGGCGGCGGCGGCGGCTAAAAATGCCCCGAAAAAGTAGTTAACTTAGAGCCAGGGCGGTTTCTAAGCGCCGATTTAGCGTTAAGTAAACTTAGAGCCAGGGCGAATTTTATTCGCCTACTCAAAATTGTTTGTAAACAAGGTTTTATAAGGTGAGGAATGAACTGTGAAACAGCTTCACGGTAATAGTTTTATATTGGGTACTGCCGCTTTTGTATTTTTGGCAGCTCAACCAGTTTGGGCACAAATTAGTCAAGTTACTAACGTACAGTTAAATCCAGTTAATGGTGGAATTAGCGTTGCTTTGAAAACTTCTTCAGGGTCGCGCCCCCAAGTTTTCACTACAAAAAGAGGCAAGACTTTAGTCGCAGATATTATCAATACTCAATTACGATTACCACAAGGCAATAGTTTTCGTCAAGATAGCCCAGCACCAGGAATTGCCTCCGTTGAGATTAATCAGCTTGATGCCAATAGTATTCGGGTGACCGTAACTGGTAGTAATAATACACCTGAGAGTCAACCCGTGGTGCGATCGCAAAATGGAATTACACTCAGCTTTAGCCCATCCACAGGCACTACAGCATCAGCACCAACACCAGCAGCGCCAACATCCACAGCACCGCCTGTTACTACTCCAGCCCAACCGGGTCAGAAGCCAGATGTTCTTGTTCCTAACCCGGAAGTCACCATTGACGGACAACCTGCACAAGCAGCTGGGCCAGGTCAACCGGTGAGTCAGGCTCCACCTTTCTTACCTAGAGCTGTCGCGCCACCAGTGGGAGATATTGCCATCTCTAATACTGATGCTTCTCCTAGCACCATTGACTTAGGAACTCAGGAACGTGTACCCCGTTTAGTATTGCGAGATGCACCGGTGCGTGAGGTTTTGTCACTACTTGCCCGTGCTGCTAGTTTGAACCTGGCTTATATCGGAGGCGAGCAAGCTGCTGGAGGTCAGCAAGGTGGTGCTGCTAATGCACCAGCAGTTTCTCAAACAATCTCGTTAGATATAGAAAATGAGCCAGTGCAAGATGTGTTTAACTACGTCTTACGCTTGAGTGGTTTAGAAGCGAATCGCAGTAATCGCACGGTTTTTGTTGGGCCTAAACTACCTAATTCCACCCGTGACATGGTTATGCGTAGCCTGCGACTCAATCAGGTGACAGTGGGAGTCGCCTTGAACTTTTTGGTCGGCTTGGGAGCAGAAAGTGCCGTCAGCCGCGAACGACAAGTTACCAGTGTTAATGCCGTACCCGTGGGTACTGGAGTTGCTCCTATCACCCAAACTCAGACAACTACAGAAACCAAAGTTGAAACTCAACGCGTTAATTTTACAGACTCTAACCCATTACTTAGAGGTTTACAGGCATTAGGAGATGAGCGCACCAATTCCCTGACTTTGATTGGCCCTCCGCGGCTAGTTGAGATGGCCATGGCTCAACTAACTCAGCTTGATATCCGCCGTCGTCAAGTAGTAGTCAATGTCAAGATTATCGATGTTAACCTCTTGAACACCCAGGACTACAACACTAGCTTTTCCTTTGGGGTTGGTAATAACTACTTTACAAATGATGGCGGTGCAGCATCTCTAAATTTTGGCGGTTCGAGACCAGCTACTAGAGCTGAAACGTCGAGCAGCGTGACTAGTACGCCAGTTATCCAGAATCCCGTTACAGGTGGAACATTTTTGGGTGATGGGTTTTTTAACTCTCAGGGCAATATACCATCAGCTACTGCTGATGTAGGTAATCCACTACAACCAGGTATTACAGAGTTTACTCCAGGAACTCCGGCAACAGCCACAACCGCTGGAACTCCTGATCAATATACATTTGCTCTCCCAACTTTATTCCAGTTCCCTAAACGTCTTCTCGCTAGCTTGCAGGCTCAAGTACAAAATGGCAACGCCAAGATTTTGACAGACCCGACCTTAATTGTCCAAGAAGGTCAAACCGCTAATGTGAATCTGACTCAGGAAGTGGTAGGCAATATTAAAAGGGAAATAGTTCGCGATGCGAATCTTGCTACAGAAACTATTTCAGCTGAAAAAGACCGAGTAGGTTTAACCCTAGCTGTCAAAGTTGAGCGGATTGATGATAACGGTTTTGTCTCTCTATCGGTAGCTCCTGTCGTCAAAGCACCCCAAGCTCCAGCTACTATCAACGTTGGAGGAGGCGGTACCCAACAAATATTCTTGGTATCGGAGCGCTCTCTTAATTCTGGCTCGATTCGCTTGAGAGATGGTCAAACACTAATTCTTTCAGGCATCATTCAAGACGCAGACCGGACAACTGTCTCTAAAATTCCCATCTTGGGTGATCTTCCACTAATTGGTTCGCTATTTAGAAGTACAAACAGACAGAACCAGCGTAATGAGGTAATTGTATTACTCACACCTCAGATTATGGATGACACAGAGAACTCCTCCTATGGCTATAACTACGCCCCCAGCCCAGAAGTGCGGCAAATCCTTGAGCGTCGAGGGTTGAAGGTTCCTGGCAGGTAATAAGGATAATGGACAAGGTGAGTCACTTCTGGCAAAGGCTCAGATCCCCGACTTCTTTAAGAAGTCGGGGATCTTTTTGTTCACTGAATTCTCCGTGCAGAGCAGATAAGCGGCTGAGGCGTTGCAGCGGAATACTGGAAGTTAGTATTTCATTGTGCTGTAGAACAAAATAGATATAGGTTTGTAGCTCAGTCAGCTGACAAAAACGGGAAATACTTTTATGACAGCACTTACATTAAACCTCAATTCTGTAATTAAACTGACAAGAGATCAATTTTATCAATTGTGTGAAGAAAACCCCGATTTAAAATTAGAACGCAATGCCCAAGGAGAGTTGATTATAATGCCACCTACGGGAGGAGAAACAGGAAAAAGTAATTCTACTATTAACGCTCAAATATGGTTCTGGAACGACCAAAATCAATTGGGCGAAGTTTTTGATTCATCAACTGGATTTACTTTACCTTCAGGGGCTGACCGTTCTCCAGATGTTTCTTGGGTGGAAAAATCTTGTTGGGATGCTTTGACTAAAGAACAAAAAGAAAAATTTATTCCTTTATGTCCTGATTTTGTTATCGAGATACTTTCGCCTAACGACAGCTTAAAAAAAACTCAGAACAAGATGCAAGAGTATATCGAAAATGCTTGTCGTCTAGGTTGGTTGATCAACCGAAAAAACAGGAAGTAGAAATTTATCGTCCAGGACAAGATGTGGAAGTTTTAGAATTTCCTCAAACTATTTCCGGGGAAAATGTTTTACCTGGTTTTGTACTCAATATACAAAGAATTTGGTAACCGATTCTGTGTGTGGACTTTAGTTATCACATACTGATAAAACATCAACTGGGGTTGTGGCTACGTTGGTAGACATCCAGCTTGAAAAATCTGTTCGGCGGTTAAATTCAATTCCGGGAAAGTAGGCGAAACGATGCGATTACTGCCTATAAATTGAGTAACTTGGTATTCACCATCGATTTCAACAATCACACCATCATATAATCGTACCTTCCGCCTTCGGGTCGCCACGCTGCAAAATCTTCAAAGGTCAAAAGAGGCAGGGGAGCAGGGAGCAGGGGGGAGGATTGGACGGAGCTTGTACTCCGACCAATCAAGAACGTCTTAGAAAGACGGGGCTTGATACCCATGTTCCGCTCCGCTTCACGGCTTCGGGGCTTTCTATTGCTCCCCCTGCCCCCTGCCCCTCCGCCTCTTCGGTCATACCCCTATGAAGAAGTAAGCTACGCGTAGCGTCTTGCAACACGCTGCGCGAACGCAGAAAAGAATTTATGATAGCGATCGCCATCATAAATGTTAAGAAAGATGTAGCTAATGGATAGCCTTCTAGGGGAGAGGTTTTAATTTTTTCTTTTTTCCTGCTAGAGAAGCTTGCTAGGGAATTAAATTTCGCGTTGGCTTTTCCACATCACGTGAAAAGTGATCAAAATCCCCGATTTTTTAGAGAAATCGGTAACCTGAGCCTTCGATTTCCATAAAAATTGGTTAATCTCAGCAATAACTCTTCAACAACGGTAATTAATCCCAACAAACGCTGACCATCTTCCACCTCTCCACTCCTCTGTTTTATTGGCAATAGGGGTATTTACTAGGTATTTTTTCCTACTTTTGGGGTAGTTTTTAGTGAAACAACTACCCTAAAATTACAAAAAATCCTGAAATCTATATAAATTAATGGTTTCATCTATCCACATCAGGCTACAACACCTTAGAATGATTCATTGAAAAGTCGAGCCGATGGGATGTACAGCCGTTTTGAGTAAAAATACTCCCAAAGGATGATTTTTGTATTTCTGCGAACAGAGATTTCAGTACAGATGCATCAGGGTGCATCCGTAAAAAATCTCAAGTAAACCTTCAGGAGTTTGACATGAACAAAGGTGAATTAGTTGATGCCGTAGCTGAAAAAGCTAGTGTTACCAAGAAACAAGCGGATGCAGTCTTAACTGCCGCTTTGGAAACGATTATTGAAGCGGTTTCCTCTGGTGATAAGGTAACGTTGGTAGGATTTGGCTCATTTGAATCACGGGAACGTAAAGCCCGCGAAGGTCGCAACCCGAAAACAAATGAAAAGATGGAAATTCCAGCGACGAGGGTTCCTGCCTTCTCGGCAGGAAAACTGTTTAGAGAAAAGGTAGCACCCCCAAAAGCATAGGTTCTGTCTTCGGGAACCATTTTTTAATGCGGCAACCTGCACACGGGGGAAATTTAGCCTGGGCAGCAGCACTGGCTGGCTGTCCCCCTGATGCTATTCTGGATTTTTCTGCTAGCATCAGCCCGTTGGGGCCTCCAAACAGCGCGATCGCTGCTATCCAGTCCCAAATTGGTAATCTTAAGCACTATCCAGACCCAAACTATAGTGAACTGAGACTAGCTCTCAGTCACTTCCATCAATTGCCTCCTGAGTGGATTCTGCCGGGTAACGGCTCCGCAGAATTACTCACTCTCATAGGCAGGGAATTAGCTGAATTAGCCGCGACAATTTTAATAACTCCAGCCTTTGGCGACTACTACCGAACCCTGAGGGCGTACAACGCTAATGTGCTGGAGTGTCCTTTGTCATTAGTGAGCCAGTGCGGTCTTCTCCCAAGGGGAGACGCCAAGGGCGATGGGGGTTTCCCCCATGAGCAACTGCGAACCCGAAGGGTCACTGGTCATTGGTCATTATTTCTTGACACAGGAGACAGGACAAACGACAAAGGATTATTGCTGAATAATCCCCACAACCCAACCGGAAAAATTTTTTCACGGGACTCTATTTTGCCCTATCTGGAGCAATTTGCTTTGGTTGTGGTAGATGAAGCATTTATGGATTTTGTGCCACCCAATGAGGAACAAAGCCTGATTCCGGTGGTACAGGAATATGCGAATTTAGTAGTATTGCGATCGCTAACCAAATTTTACAGTCTTCCTGGGCTGCGATTAGGATATGCGATCGCACACCCCGACTGCCTAGCTAAATGGCAGCTATGGCGTGACCCCTGGCCCGTAAACACGCTAGCGGCGGCGGCGGCAATTGCGGCACTCCAGGATACGGAGTTTCAGCAGCAAACCTGGGCATGGCTACCACCTGCACGAAACCAACTCTTTCAGGGTTTGGCTGAAATATCAGGATTGCAACCCCAAGTAAGTGCTGCTAACTTTTTACTGGTTAAGTCCCAAGAGTCTACTTCGCAGTTACAGCAACAATTACTCAAGCATCACCAGATTTTAATCCGCGATTGCCTTAGTTTTAAAGAACTAGGCGATCGCTTTTTCCGGGTTGCTATACGTTCCAACTCCGATAACCAACGCTTACTAACAGCGTTAAAAGAGAGTTAGGAGTTATAAGTTATAAGTTAGGAGTTATAAATTTAAGAAGGGTTTTAATTCCTAATTCCTAATTTCTAATTCCTAACTCTTAATTCCTAACTCTTAATTCAAGTGACCGTTGACTACGATGTTGTAATTATTGGCGGCAGTCTTGCTGGATACTACGCTGCCCTTGCTGCAACCCAACTACGTGCCACAGTTGCCCTGGTGGAACCCAAAGTAGACTACGGGTTTACTCATCACCATGCTCTTACCGAAATCGGTAAATTGGCGCAGAAGTTGAATGATGCTGCTAGTTTTGGTATTCATGCCACACACACTGGTACTTCAGAAGAATGCCACATATCTATGGCATGGCAAGAAGCTATGCTGTATTCTCAATGCGTAGCCTCAAATCTCAAAGAACAGCATTCCCCAACCATCCTAGCCGCGCTGGGGGTAGATATCATCGTTGGCAGTGGTCAATTTCAATCTTCATCCCAACTAACTTTTGCCGTTAATAATCGCCTACTACGCGCTCGTACCTATTTGCTAGCCAGTGGTTCATGTCCAGAAATTCCAGAGATTGAGGGATTGCAAAGCACTGGCTACCTAACCCTATCTAATATTTGGCAATCTTTACAGCGAGGGACATTAGCCAAAAATTGGGTAATTATCGGCGGAATTCCCCAAAGCATTGAAATTGCTCAAACTTTAGCCCGGTTTGGTTGCAGTGTGACGCTGGTAGTCAAGCACCCTTATCTTCTACCCAATATTGACCCTGAGATAGCCATATTTCTTCAGGCACAGTTGGAAGTCGAAGGTGTGCGCGTCCTCACCGAAAGACCAGTAACTCAGGTGAGGCTAATTGAGGATAAAAAGTGGGTTCAAGCAGGAGATAAAGCTATTGAAACTGATGAAATTTTAGTAGTGACTGGACAACAGCCGAATATTGAATCTCTAAATTTGGCAACAGTAGGTGTGAAATGGCATCGGCGTAGCTTAGTGGTGAATGATAAACTGCAAACCACTAACCAGCGCATTTACGCTTGTGGTGATGTAATTGGTGGTTACGACTTTGCCAATATCGCTAATTATGAAGCAAAAATTGCCCTGAACAATGCACTCTTTTTCCCCAGGTTACGAGTAGATTATCGCTCTATTCCTTGGGCAATGTTTTCTGTGCCAATGCTGGCGCAAGTAGGTTTGACAGAGGTGCAGGCAAAACGCCTATTTAGTCGAGATGAAGTTTTAGTTTTTCGACAGTATTTTAAAACAGTGGCAGCAGCCCAAATTCGGGATGAAACCACTGGTATGTGTAAATTAATTGTGCTACGTAACGGCGAAATTTTGGGAGCTTCGATATTGGGGGCAGAAGCTGGAGAATTAATTAATTTGATTGCCTTGGCAATGTCCCAAAAAATTAAAGTCAAAGATTTAGCAAATTTATCTCCTGTCTATCCGAGTTTTTCAGAAATTCTGGAACAGACAGCAAGAGAGTGGAGTAAGCAAAAGTTAAATAGCAACATTGCTTTGCAAGAGTTTTTAGAAGGCTTCTTCCATTTCCGCCGCAATTGGAATTTGTAAGTTAGGAGTTAGGAGTTAGGAGAGGTTATTGGGAGTGCCTTAAAAACCCTGCATGACAATCCAAACTACTCCCGCAGCTACTAGAGGCACGCTGAGGTTATCTGTGCCGTGGGGCGAGACTGCCTCTGCTAGGGTTGCAAAAGTGGCAGTTATCACCGCCGTCAACAAGGCCCATCCTAAACCTAAAGGCATTGCTAGGGGACTCAGCGACGAACCAGGTAGCAGCAACAGCACTAAGAAAATCACCACTGTACTCGTTACAAACATTGCTGCCGAACCTTCCCAGGATCGCACAGAATTTCCCACTTGGTATTTATGCTGTCCAAAGCGTCTACCAATTAATGCTGCTAGTGCATCCCCCCAAGTCATTGCCATTACCCCAGCTACGGCGATTGGGACACTATCTACTGGCCCGTCTGGTCGCCACAGTAGCCCGAACAGCAGCGTTACCGAGATAGCGAAATAAACTGTGCCGGGTGAGCTATCCTGGGTATCCATTGCGCCGATGATTCGGTAGCGGTAAAACAGGTAGTTGAGTCCGATAAAGGTAGCAAATGGTATAATTCCGATTTCCCAGTGTTTAAACAGTAGCAGGATGCCGAAAACCCACATCCCTGCACCAATATGGATTACTTTGCGGGTCAAATCTGGCTTTACACCCAACAGCTTACGCAGTCCCTCGCCAATGACAAGCAGACCGATAGCGTAAACATAAGAAATTGCTAGCCCGATAAAATCATTGTTGGTCATTAGTTATTAGTCATTGGTCATTGGTCATTGGTTATTAGTCATTCTTCCCTTGTGCCTTCTACTCCCTTGCTTATTCATTTAGTCCGATCGCTATTTCGTCTAAAGTTCTTTTCTATTAACGAAACACTACCAATACCTTGAAGAATACCACGACCGATTAAACCTAAACCTCGACCAATTATTTGGGTGAGAATGAAGACTATACCGCTACCTACAAAAGCTAATATTGATTTTAAACGCGGTGCGATCGCATCACTAAATTCTAAAAATAATGTCACTACTAAAGGAATATTAGAAAGTTTGCCTAACTCCTGATTTCGAGGTGCATAAACTGAAGTATTGGCAATACCACGAGGCGCAATTACAAATAGATCATAGCGACTTTCAAAAACTGCTTTTGGCTCATTTATATAATTTTTTAACCGATATTTCCATGATAAATCGTTTCTAAACCGTTCAATTTCTCTTGTAGAAATAAATTGGCGACTATATAACTTTTGCTTAATCGCTTCCACATCTGCTAAAGAGTTGAGTAGTGGCTGCACTACGCCATTCGCTACCTGAATCAACAAGTTCTCTAAAATCATTAATGCTTGGGACTTGGCTTCATTGCTCACTGCTGGATAAGAACCATTATCAATATACAATTCTGTTTGAAATAGTAGATAAGAATACAACTCAAAAACTAGCGGGATTTTATTGAGAATATCTGCCTGCACAATTTCTGTGTTTTGTAGTAATAAATTAACAATTTCTATATTTTGTTTCCCTATTTGAATTCGAGAAAATTTCCCAAAAAAATCTGTAATTGCTGCTTGCCATAAATCGCGTAACAAGGTACTTTTTACCTCATATAATTGATTCATCTCGATTTGAGAAGCACGCAGTTCATCCAACTGTTGAGCCAATTTTTGCAGGATCAGATAAAGTAATTCCCGTTTTCTCTCTTCACGAAAGATGTCAATTTCTAAAGGGACATCTGTGACATTTTGTAAAGGAAATTGAAGTTTGGTAATGCAAGACGCAAACAAGGCAGATTGTAGCGCTCCTGGACTAAGCAAAGGTGACACAGTTTGCCTTTGTTGAATGGCACTACTCAACGAAGGAGGCAGAGGCGGCTTATCAGCAACCGGAATATGTTCCTCTTGCCGTTCTTGTGGTGAAACCAACAACCGATTTAGCAACCAACGAGCCGCTAGCAGTTCTCGCCGCTGTCCAGCTAGAATTGCTCGATCTAATACTGGTAGTCCCGGAACTTGTAATTGTGCTGTTACTGCGGCGAGGGTAGCTTCAATGTGAGCAATTCCTGACAAACGTAAATTATTTCGCAGTCTAGAAAAAGGGAGTGGGGAGTGGGGAGAGATGCGATTAATCGCGTCTGTACTAGGGAGTGAGGAGTAAGGAGTTGTGATTGCTTCCGTCTCCCGAAACCAATAGGAACTACCATCGGCAACTTCTTGCATGGCGGCGACTAACTCAGCAAGTGGTGTGCCTTTGGGGCAGTAGCCATTTACACCAATAGATTTTGCAGCCAATAGTAGTCCTTGTTCTTGGACAGAACTGAGAAGCAAAATTGGCAGGTTGGGATATAAGGCTTTGAGTTGCCGACAGAATTGTAAACCTAACTGCTGACTGGTAGTGGAGCAACCATTACCTAGTTCCAAAACCACCAGATTTACCTGATTAGGGTCTTCTTGGGCAATTTCTGCTAAAATCTGCAAGGCAGCGGTATCACTTTCTACCACTGCTATTACTTCCAGGTTAGGAATTGCTTCTAGAGCTACCCGTAATCCCAGACGAAAAATCGGGTCTTGGTCGATTAACAATAATTTTAGAAGGCGATCGCTCATAGTCTACTCAATTACACAAGCAATATTTTTAGCAATTAGAAAACAGCTTTGATACAAAACTTTGTCTTCCCCATTGTTACCTGTTTTCGCAAACGGATAAATCGATCATAATTGCCATAGGCAGCCGTCACTGTGTAATTAAATGAACTTGAGTATTCGGCACTGGTTGGCAGAACGCTATATCGCAATCAATCAAATCAAAGGATTTTCAGCGGGGCAATTGGCAGGTATTGCCTATCGGATTGTTCAGGATATGGAAGTCAAAAGCCTCATGCCTTTTGACATCTGTACCTTAGTAGAGGTCTTAGAACTACCCTTAGGTCTTGTTTGGCAAGAAATCAGTGCTATTTCCCAGTTGACAGAAAACTTGTTGCGTAGCCTCAGCCAAAAAAAACCATTAAAACGTAACGAAGGCACATGGCTAGCGTTTCAAATTGCCTATCTCCAGGCTTTGCAAGCAATTCTAGAGCAGGAAGCAAGCTTACAAAGACCGTGGCTAGACCGGGCAAGTATACCTATCCAAGCACAAATACTTAAACAGGATGTAGGTAAACTTATCCTCCAAGACCCGCAACTGCAAGGATTGCTGAAAACTCTCAGCCCAGGTAAATTGACTGACACCCAAGCTGAACAAGCACTATCTTTGGTTGCAGATTCATTACTGGTGCAACAAATAAACAACGCTGCCATAGCTTGGTTAGTTGCCAATGGCGCAGAGGAACCTGAAGCTAAACTTCTAACACAGCGTTTAATCAACTCACTTCCTGGGCACTTACTGGTAGTCGTTACCGAAAATGCCGCACCTCTAGCCCAACTGCAAAAATTTTTCCGTTTGGGGATTTCATTATCTCCCAATTTGATCGCCCCAGAAGTTGGTTCTACAGTCAGTGAGAAAATTGATTTGCAGCGAGAACATTACCGTGCAAGTTTGATTAAAAACCTCAGTATGCCTTTGCTCATGGAATCCTTTGCCCTTAAGGATATCTATGTACCACAAAAAGGCTTACCAATAGAGGCAATTATTTCTGAGCAGGATAATAAAATTGTTAAACCAGTTGATTTAAAAACATGGGCCCAGCAACAGCTAGCTGATTTAGAAACGATCGCTGTTATTGAGTCGGAACCTGGTTATGGAAAAACGAGTTTTTGCCAACTTTGGGCAGCACAGGTAGCACAAGAATCTTACCCTACTTGGATGCCTATAGTAATTAAATTACAAGATGTAAAATATGGCAAAACTTTCATCGAAACGCTAAATTCTGCCTTTCCTATTAATCTTTCAACTTGGTTAGAGCAAGAAAATCTTCCTTGTCTGTTGCTGCTGGATGGTTTGGATGAACTACCCCCTTCTAGTCAGGGTATAAGGGCACAAGCAATTTTTATTCAGCAATTACTGAACTTTCATTCTCAGTACCGACACAAAATTTTGTTAACGAGTCGATCAACAACACTAGAGAAAATCGCCCCAGAGATACCCCTGCCATTGAAGCGAATTATCATTCAGCCGTTGGATGTGGAGGAACTCAAACAATGGTTTCAGCAATGGGCAAAAGTGCAATCATTGGCGATCGCTCAAAATTTCTTTACATTCTTAAAACAGACAGGGTTATTTGCCAGCCAATCAAAGTTAAGAGAATTATCTCCTCTTGTTCGTCAACCCCTAATGCTGCATTTGTTGGGCATTTTGCACCGCGACGGACTGCTAGATGATGAAGTATTACAATTAGCTGCTAATACCCCAAAGCCTTCTCTGTTATGGGAAATTTATCATCGCCTGAGTCGATGGTTGTTGGGTTATCCGCTAATTGGTGGGATCAAAACGATGCTCCTGCGTTCAGGATCGGCTCATATCCACCGAACTCCAGAAGCGATCGCTAATTTACTCGCTGGTGATCATCCCCAAGATTTAATTGAGCAGATGCAAGCGATCGCTCTGAAAATCTTACACTCCCAACGTCATCAAATTAATTTGCCTGAGGAAGTAAATACAAATAATTTACCAGCTTTTTATTTTAAAATTCAGGGTTCGGATACCTCACGTACTGCTTGGCTGTGCGTTGCAGGAATTTCCCCCGTTGTAGCGACTGCCGCGCAGAGGAGTTTAATTGAGTTTTCGCATGTCAAGTTAGGAGAATATCTTTGTGCTGAGGCTGTGGCTGCTGAGTTGAAATTGCTGACTCAGTGCCAAGATGAGGTTTATGGCACGCTCACCTTTGTGCTTGATCCCAGTAGCTTTGCCCAGCGTATCTACAATTTACTGGGTTACGGGATACTTAGCCAGGAAATTGAGGAACTGGCGATCGCAATTTTGCGCCGGGAGCAAAAGCACAAGTTTCCTTTTGAAGTTTTGTTCCAACGGCTTTTGTCTTTCTGGCGTGCTTACTGTCAAGGCTATTGGGTGGATGAAGGGATAGCTCACAAAGCTTTGACTCATTTCCACGCACTGCAAAACCCGGTGAATGTTGAGCAAGTGAATGCTGCGGTGGGACTGAATGTGTTTTTATTGCTTTGTGCTTGCTACCGAGAAACAAAAATCCCTTTTTGGCCTTGTGGGAATCCAGCTAATTTGGCAGAATTCAATCCAGAGGCCTTAAGTGCGCTGATTGCTAGAACAACCCTTTTGCATAAAAGTGCCTTCGCAACCCGAATCAACTCTCTGGCTGGACTAAATTTATCGGGAGCCTCTTTGTTACAAGTGATGTTAACTGGGGTAAATCTTGAGCAGACAAACTTATCCAATGCGGAGTTAATGGGGGCAAATTTAGCTGGAGCCAACCTTCAACAAGCAAACCTCGCCGGTGCAAATCTTCAACAGGCAAACCTCGCAGGCGCAAATCTCCAACAGGCAAACCTGACAGGCGCAAACCTGCAACAGGCTAATCTTATGGGGACGAATCTTAATTCAGCGAATCTCACCAACGCCTGCTTATTTGATGCCATCCTTACTGAGGCGGATAAAAAATTGGCCGCTGATAATGGTGCCTTGTTCTCCAAAGAATCGTTTCAAAGACTGAAACATTTGCGCTCGCAGCAACCCTTCTTAAATACCGTCCAAATTCCGACAAACCCAGATAATAATTGGAACAAACTCCCTGCGATCGGACTAATTGAAAGCTGCGAAGGCACAATTGTACCAGTAGATTTATATGATGATGATGCCGATGATGAGACAGTTTTTGGCAAGAACTCTATTGATGAGACTAATTATTATTAGTTTTTATTAGCTAGGGAAGCCGTCAATTTTAGATTTTGGATTGAAGGAAAAATCTAAAATTGAATGACTCCTAACTACCATCAGCTTTCTTGCGGGTTGCGGTAACCAACAAAGTTAATACTATAGTCAGTAATCCGCACTCCTGTTTCTTCTTCAATTTTGCGGATCAAATCTTCTGGTAGTTCCACATGAACATCAAGAATTTGATTTGTATCCACACAGTTTATATGACTGTGAGAGTCACTGATATTACCGTACAAACGCCCATCACAGCGTTCAATACATTCAATGATGCCCTGACTGGATAATGCTTCTAAATTTTGATAAACAGAAGTATGACCGATCTCTTTACCTAGTTGGTTCAAGCGATCGTAAATCTCTCTAGCAGAAAGATGTTCATTTGCTTGCCAAAGTAATTCCAGAATAAAGCGACGCTGACGACTGACGCGCATACCCAGGATTTGACACCGATCCAGCGCATCTTCTAGAGAACGAATTGGTTTTGGAGAAATTGTTTGTTTTTGCATATTACAGCTTGTTAACTGTTGGGGGGAATTTTCCCATTTAAATGTTTATTGGTTATTTAATATATGCAATAATATTGCACACCGCTGTTCTACCTGTACTTGTGTTTTGGCTTTTGATGCTGCAAAAGACAGGTGGCGATAATTATTTTTTTTGCTTGTTGACGGCTACTTTCTCAGACCTTAATCTAAAACAAACTCATTACAACTTTAACTTAAAATTGCTGTAAATGTCCACCTTGGGGCAGGCGTTGCCTTTCCCAAGTAGGCTGATTCTATGTAAGTCGTGTAGTAATTTATTAGTTAAATGTGAGTATTTTAGCAATTAGTAAAGAAACATTTAAGTGGAGGAAAATTTGGTGTAAGTGAGTGGTGTAGGCTAGGAAGAACCGCAGGCATCACCAGAGGCTGATATCAATGCTAGCCATTAGATATATATTTGTGATAACCAGCGAAAACTAAGCAAAAGTATTAAATCAATTTGAGAAGGTCAGATTTGTGTATAAATCTTGTATAGTTTGACCAATTCTCCACAAAAAAGTATTAGTAAATACCAATTGATTTATAAAGATCAATGTAGCGTCAATCCCTGAAAGCTGCTACTGTATATTCTCGATCCTACAGTTGAGCATCAAGAAAGTGGCTGCTGAATCAATGACAATTGCGATCGCACTCAATAATGACTTCATTAACAATCTGGATCTGTCGCCTGCGTCAACCGTAATTGAACAACTGCTGCAAGATGGGGTCGCGTCCCATGAACAGCAGCTACGCTTTGATCTCAATTACGATCTCGAACCTGGCGATCCACGGGAACTTTCAGAAATTCCAGAGGTGCGACTGTGGTTTGTGCGCCTAGATGCCAAATACCCTTGGTTACCATTTTTACTAGATTGGAAAGCTGGAGAATTTGCTCGTTATGCCGCCATGCTTGTACCACACCAGTTCAGTTCCCAAGAAGGCATTCAGTACAATCCTGAAGCCTTAGAAATATTTTTGATGCACAAAATCTTTATTTTGGGTGATTGGCTTAAACAGCAAGATATCCCCAGTCTCTCACGGCTGAAGTCTATGGCCCAAATGCTGGGTTATGAATTAGATGATGCTTTTTTTGAGATATTTTAACTCGGTGAAGAAAAAGGAACTAGGCTAAAACCCTTATGCCTATTGCCTAGCCCAGGCGCGATCGCAAGTAAGCACAAAGCATTGCTAGAGAGAAATCTGGTTTTTAATACTGAATAACCGCAAAATCTAGCTGTCACGTCCAGGTTTTGCGGTCATTCAACAAACGCATAACTACATTTGGATATCCAATAGACTTATCGCAGAAGTCGGGACAAACTGCCCTTTAGCCACCCCAAATTTTCTCCAAAACGGCGTTTGGTGAAACATCCGCCGTCTTTCCCGTGGGAGATGCAATGGCCAGGAATTTATCGTTTTTCGGCAACAACTTAGCTGGATTAGTGGGCCCAAATAAGGCGATGGTATAGGTTTGGACTGCAACACTCAGTTGTAGTGCCGCACTATCAGTAGACAACATCAAATTTGCCCCGGCAATCATAGCAGTTAACTTGCCAATATCATCAGGGGCAGTCACCTTGATATCTGGAGAAGACCCCAGAAGCGATCGCACAAACTGCTCATCATCAGTTCCCTTAACGACCACCACAGGCATATCCGGCTGCTTGTCTTGGAAGCCTTGAATAATTTGATGCCAACTTTCGACAGGGTAGATTTTATCCAGTTCTTTAGCCTGGGATAACTGGCCAAAACCGCCATGAATCAAGATATAGCCTGTTTCATTCACCCCTAAGCGTTTTTGTTCCTTTTGTGCCCACTCAATATCTGGTTTTGGCACATTTACCGCTAACTCTGGGACAGGACTATTTATTTCCAATGGTTGCAGCAAATCGTGATATACTGCCGCCGCATACTGGGATGGTTTGAATGGCACAGCGTGGGTCAGAAAAACCGAACCTTTGCCTTTGTAGCCAATACGTATGGGAATTCCCGTCAACCAAAGTAAAAGACCAAGCAACCAAATTTGCTTAACAGCAATGACGACATCGTATTCGCGATCGCGAATTGTCCCCACCAAGTTACCCCAATCTGCCAGACTATTACGGTCTTGAAAATCAAAGGTCAGTACCTCGTGAACTGACTTGCTCACTCGGTAGGCAGCCTTTGACCGGGGTTCAACAACGACATCTATCTGAGCGTTAGGGTAATGGCGCTTCAGGTCATCTAGAGTCGGAAAGAAGAGAATTTGGTCGCCAATTCCGCCAGGTACAAGGGCTACTACTCGCATAATATTTATTGACGCTTACTCGCTCCCTATTTTAGGGGAAAATATATAGCTTAAAGATTGAGGAATTCTGTGTATTTACTAATTCCAGCTGCGGGAATCGGAAAAAGAATGGGGAGTAACCGTAATAAACTCCTTCTAAAAGTGCGATCGCAACCAATTATTGCTTGGACTCTATTAGCCGCAGAAGCCGCTAATACAATCAGTTGGATTGGGATTATTTCTCAGCCTACTGATTGGCCAGACTTCAACGCAATTATCGCCGATCTGAAGCTGACTAAACCAGTGGAATTGATACAAGGCGGTTCCACCCGCCAAGAATCTGTTTACAATGGTTTGCAGTCCCTGCCAGTAGCCGCAGAACAAGTTTTGATTCATGATGGGGCTAGATGCCTAGCCACACCAGATTTATTTAACTCTTGTGCCCAAGCCATTCGTCACTGTCCCGGTTTAATTGCTGGTGTATCGGTCAAAGACACTATCAAAGTTGTCGATGAACAAGGCATAATTCAAGAAACACCCGACAGACGAAAATTGTGGGCAGCACAAACTCCCCAAGGATTTGATGTCAAGTTGTTGAAACAGTGCCACGCTGAAGGTGTCCGTCAAGGTTGGGAAGTAACTGACGATGCCGCTTTGTTTGAAAAGTGCGGTATTGAAGTCCGAATTGTCGAGGGAGAGGAGACAAATTTAAAAGTCACTACTCCACAAGATTTAGCGATCGCAGAATTTATTCTCACAACTAGAGGCTTTTGAGGAAAATGATTCCCCAATGCCCCATCTCCAATTTCAGAGTTTCAAACAATATTTTGACAATTTACGATATAATGCCACACACTTGTTGATTGTTAGTTGTCATGTACTAATGACCAATGACTAATAACCAATGACTAGTAACTAAATGATTACAGCCACAGCGACGAAGATAGAAGCAATTCTCTATTTAAAAGGTAAACCCTTGTCGCTCGGCGAAATCGCCGAGTATGCCGCGTGCGATCGCGCCACTGTCAAAGAAGGCATAATTGAACTAATGGACAACTATGCCCACCGAGATAGCGCCCTAGAGGTAGTAGAAACTCCAGATGGTTACAGTTTGCAACTCCGGTCTGATTTTCATGATTTGGTGCAAACGATGATACCAGTAGAATTGGGTGTAGGTGCATTGCGGACTTTAGCCGCGATCGCCCTTAATAGTCCCATACTTCAGAGCGACTTGATTAACTTACGCGGTTCAGGAGTATATCAACACGTTCCTGAACTCGTCGAACTTGGTTTCATCCGAAAGCGTCGAGACAGCGATTCTCGCTCTTATTCACTGCAAGTAACCCCGAAGTTTCATCAGTATTTCCAAATAGAACAACTCCCGCAAATACTTGCTACCAGCCAAAAGGAAGAACAACTAGAACTAGAACTAGAACCAAAATAATGTCCCCTCCTTTTCACGGCTTATACCCGTGGTGAATGCGCTACCCTTGTACTATGGTTTAAAGTAGAGTTAGCAATTAAGCTAAATAAAACTGCCAATGGTGTTTAATCCTGACTTTTTGAATGACAACTCTGAGGAACACCCTAATCAACTTCTTTCCGACCACTCTGAGGAATACCCTAATCAGTTACTCAAATATCTACAACATCAGTCTCCTGATGTTTTAGCTAGGATTGCTCAGTCCGCCAGCCCCGAAATTAAACAAATTATCTCGCAAAATGTCCAAGGGCTAGTGGGAATGCTCCCGGCAGAAAATTTCAACGTGCAAATCACAACAGATCGGGAGAACTTAGCTGGGCTTCTAGCTTCGGCCATGATGACGGGGTATTTTCTGCGCCAGATGGAACAAAGAATGCAGTTAGAGCATTTGTCTAATGGTCAATAATCAATAGTCAGTAGTCAAATATTCTGGGACTATTGACCAAATAATTCGTAATTCGTAATTCGTAATTCGTAATTCGTAATTCGTAATTCGTAATTCGTAATTCGTAATTCGTAATTCGTAATTCGTAATTCGTAATTCGTAATT